>CAYXNM010000186.1:0-4408 GCA_964466385.1 uncultured Rhodobacter sp.
ACATCGGCGAAAGCGCCAGCCCATCGGGACGGGCAGGCGCTGGGCCGGGGCGCTTTTTGGCGCCTGTTAACCGGCCCGTGGGAAATCTCAACCTCCCCTTCAGGTTGTGGTTTCAACGGGTCAGCGCAACACAGGCATTGAAACGCTCAGCGGGTGTTTCGTGTCCACGATACCAGGGAAGCCCTGAACAATACCCCTCAGGCCAAAGGGGGTGTTTTCACGCTCCGCGCAACATCGCAGCGACCCCGGTTCGGGCGATTTCCGACAGGCCCAAAGGGCGCATGAGATCAAGGAACGCGTCGATCTTTTCAGGCGTCCCGGTGATTTCAAAGACAAAACTTTCCAGCGTCGTGTCGACCACCGCGGCGCGAAAAATCTCGGCAAGGCGCATGGCTTCGACGCGTTTTTCGCCGGTTCCCGACACTTTCAGCATGGCCAGTTCCCGCTCGACCGAGCTGCCTTCGACCGTCAGGTCGTGGACATCGTGAACAGGGACGATACGCGCCAACTGGGCCTTGATCTGGACGATGACGGCCGGGGTTCCCGTGGTCACGATCGTGATGCGTGACAGGTGCCCCAAATGGTCAACCTCCGCCACGGTCAGGCTTTCGATATTGTAACCGCGCCCGGAAAAGAGGCCGATCACGCGGGCCAGCACGCCGGCCTCGTTATCGACCAGGACGGCGATCGTGTGGGTTTCAACCTCATCACTCATCGGGTTTCTGAGGTCATACGCGCTCTTGCCGGATGATCCTTTTTTCAATGATAAAGCAGCCATAGCAGACCTCCTTAAACCAGAACCGCGCCGCCGGACTGGATGGCGTCTTCGGTGGACTCATCGCCAAGCAGCATTTCATTATGCGGTTTTCCCGACGGGATCATCGGGTAACAGTTTTCATGTTTTTCCACGACACAGTCCAGAATCACGGGGCCATCGTGTTTGATCATTTCATTGATCGCATCGTCGATGTTTGCGGGATCATCACACAAGATACCTTTTGCACCAAATGCCTCCGCGAATTTGACGAAATCGGGCAGGGATTCCGACCAGCTGTGCGAATAACGTTCCCCATGCAAGAGATCCTGCCACTGGCGCACCATGCCAAGGCGTTCATTGTTGAGAATGAATTGCTTGACCGGCAGGTTGTACTGCGCCGCCGTCCCCATTTCCTGCATGTTCATCAGAAAGGACGCATCGCCCGCCACATTGACCACCAGGGCCCCCGGATGCGCAAGCTGAACGCCGATCGAGGCCGGCAAACCGTACCCCATCGTGCCAAGCCCGCCGGACGTCATCAGACGATTTGGTTCCTGGAACCCCAGATACTGAGCGGCCCACATCTGATGCTGGCCCACCTCGGTCGTGATGTAGCGGTCCTTGTCGCGGGTCAGGGCCTCCAGCCGTTCCAGTGCGAATTGCGGTTTGATCACCTTGTCGGAATTCGTGTATTGCAGGCAGTTGATGGCCCGCCAGGCGTCGATCTTTCCCCACCAGCCGGACAGGGCGGCCGTGTTTGTCTTGCGTCCCCGGGATTTCCAGATTTTCAGGGCATCTTCAACGACATGACCGACGTCCCCGACAATGGGCAATTCAACGTGAATGATCTTGTTGATCGAGGAGGCATCTATATCGATGTGAATTTTCTTCGATCCGGGTGAAAAATCCTCGACCCGACCGGTGATGCGGTCGTCAAACCGAGCGCCGACATTGATCATCAGATCGCAGTCATGCATGGCCAGGTTCGCCTCGTAAGTGCCATGCATGCCCAACATGCCGATCCAGCCATTTCCCGATGCCGGATAGGCCCCCAGACCCATCAGTGTCGAGGTGACCGGAAACCCGGTCCCGTCAACCAGTACGCGCAGCAACTGGCACGCGGCGCTGCCGGAATTGATGACCCCGCCGCCGGTATAAAAGATCGGCCTTTCCGCGACTTCCAGCGCCTTCACCATTTCGGTTATGGCGGCGATGTCGCCTTTGACCTGTGGTTGATAGTGGTCCGTTTTTGCCTTGTTGGGCGGGACGTAGCTGCCGGTTGCGAACTGGACATCCTTGGGGATATCGACCAGCACCGGCCCCGGACGGCCCGACGACGCCACATGAAAGGCCTGATGGATCGTTTCCGACAGTTTTTCGGTCTCCTTGACCAGCCAGTTGTGCTTGGAACAGGGGCGCGTGATGCCCACGGTGTCGGCCTCCTGAAAAGCGTCGTTCCCGATCATGAACGTGGGCACCTGTCCGCTGAGAATGACCAGCGGGATCGAGTCCATCAGCGCGTCGGTCATGCCGGTGACCGCATTCGTAACGCCCGGCCCCGAGGTGACGATGACAACGCCCGGTTTGCCGGTCGAGCGGGCGTAACCCTCCGCGGCGTGGGTCGCGCCCTGTTCGTGGCGCACCAGAATATGGCGGATCTCGTTTTGTTGGAACAACTCGTCGTAAATGGGAAGCACAGCACCGCCCGGATAGCCAAACACGGTGTCCACACCCTGATCCTTGAGGGCCTGGACAACCATTTGCGCACCGGTCATTTGACGGGTCATATCTTTACTCCCAACTTCTCATCGAACGCGGCGAACCGACATAAAAAAGCCCCCGATCAAAGGGGGCGCATCGTGACGAACTATGGGGTCGTCAACGCGCCGGTCTTTGGATCACGATCCCAGACAGTTTTTTCATTCAATCCTCCGGTGGGCGTCAAAATAGTGTCTGTTCTTGGGGAAGGTCAACCCAATAAATTGAATATTATGAGTCAAACGACGGTGTTACGCGCAATTAAGTTTCGCCAATCCGACAAAATGCACAATTAGAGCAATTTGCCTTCCATTTTTTCGGATAAGACAACATCCGGCAGATCGATCCCGGCAACCTGCTCGGCGACCGGGGCGCGTGTCTCGGCGGGCGGGGGGGCTTTCTGGTCGCCAAACGCGCCAATGTCCTGCCACGTGCCGTCCCGAAAAATCTCAAGCGCGCTGAAATTGGCCTTGTAGCCCATCTTTGGGCTGCCGGGCACCCAATAGCCCAGATAGACATAAGGCAAACCGGCCTCGCGCGCGATGGCGATATGATCCAGAATGATGAAAGTTCCGGGCGAAAGCGCCTGCGTTTCAGGGTCGAAAAAGGAATAGACCAGCGAAAGCCCGTCTTCCAGAACGTCAGTCAGGCAAACAGCCGACAGGGCGCGCGTCTGCTCCTTGGGTTCGGGAGGCTCGTAATACTCAACCACCCGTGAACGAACCGGCGTTTCCTCGATCATCGCGGCGAATTCGAAAATATCCATGTCCGCCATGCCGCCGTCGGCATGGCGCGCGTCAAGATAGGCACGAAACAACTGAAACTGCCCCTCGGTCGCCCAGGGGGTGGAGGCCTCGCGCGACAGGTGGCCGTTGCGTTTCAGGATACGTTTCTGACCGCGCGAAAACTGAAAATCGGCAACCCGGATCCGCGCTGAATAACACGCTGCGCAATGCGCGCAGCTCGGGCGGTAGAGGACGTTTTGAGATCGTCGGAACCCTTGCTGTGACAGCTTGTCGTTCAGGGCCGACGCCGAATCCCCCTGAAGGGCCGTGAACAGTTTGCGCTCGATCCTGCCTTCCAGATAGGGGCATGGCTGCGGTGCGGTCACGTAGAACTGTGGAACAACGGGTAAAGAATGACGCATGGTTTTCCCAAAAGGGTCGTTCGTTGCAACAAGCCTAACAAGTCTGCGTCACTGCAACAACATCAATCATATGAACACTTTAACGCAATAGGGGCCGCCGGGGATCGGCGGCCCGTTCGATATGGCCGGTTCATGACGCTCAGGCGTCCTTGGCGGCCCCTTCTTCAGGTTGCGAAGCTTCCTGCGCCCGGTCGTCCATGAACTGGTCGAACTCGGTCTTGTCCTTGGCCTCGCGCAGCCGGTTGAGAAAGGCGCGAAAGGCGTCCTGTTCCTCTTCCAGACGGCGAAGGGTTTCGTCCTTGTAGGCGTCAAACGCCGTGTTACCGGTTGCGTGGAACCCGTGTCGGGAATAGCGGTGGTTGTGGCGTGCGCGGCCCCTGTGGCAGCCAAATGTCGATGAGTGCATGCGTTTGCTCCAGATCATGTAAAACAGTAAGGCCAGACCGACCGGCCAGAAAAAGATGAAGCCCAGGACCATTGCGGCAATCCAGGCCCCTTTGCCACGGTTGTCCAGCCAGCTCTCGGCTTGTGAAGGCCAGGTTGTGACAGTGCTCATGTTGTGTTCTCCTCCGTTTGAACGTCGATGTAAATTGTCTTTACATCTATCCATGTGGGGATGGCCCCGGACATTGCAAGGGATAATGTGAAGTTTCTTTACATTTTTTTGAGAAAATTTGTCCACGCCAAGGATAGCATGCCAACGACCATTTTCGTTGACCCTTTTCATGTGGCTGAGAAAGATCGGA
>CAYXNM010000187.1:0-4295 GCA_964466385.1 uncultured Rhodobacter sp.
GCACATTCCACGAACAAGGCAACCGCCGGGTGGCGGTCGCGGCTCAGGAAATCGGCATAGGCCCCCCGCAACGCCCCGATCAGCAGCTTATCGCGCACCGGGCGTCCATTCACAAAAAGGTATTGCTGCACAGCCGAGCCGCGAGAATAGGTCGGCAAGGCCGCGTATCCTGTCAGGCTGAACCCTTCGCGACTGGCATCAATCGCCAGCGCATTTTCGGCGAAATCAGCCCCCAGCACCTGCCGCAACCGGTCATGAAGCGCGCCGAACAAGTCGCCCGTTCTGGCATCGGCGCGAAACGTCACCCGCCCTTCGCCGCCTTTGCTGTCATCGCGCAAGCTGAAGGCGACATAGGGTTCCGCCATGGCCAGACGACGCACGACCTCGCCGATGGCCTGAACCTCGGCGCGGTCGCTGCGCAGGAATTTCAGACGCGCAGGCGTTGCGTAGAAGAGGTCGCGCAGCTCGACAATGGTGCCACGCGAAAGCGCCGCGGGTTTGACGGCGTCCTCGTTGCCCCCGTTCACCGCGACAGCAAACGCCAATTGGGCTTCTTGCGCGCGGGAGGTGATTTTCAAACGTCCGACAGCGCCAAGCGACGGCAGGGCCTCGCCACGAAAACCGAACGTGTGGATGTTCGTCAAATCGCTGCCGTCGATCTTGGAGGTCGCATGGCGTGCCAGCGCCAGCGGAAGCTGCTCGGCCGACATCCCGCATCCGTCATCGCGCACACGGATCAGGGTCTTCCCGCCATTGGCAATCGCGATATCAAGATGCCGCGCCCCTGCGTCAAGCGCGTTTTCCACAAGCTCCTTGACGACCGAGGCGGGCCTTTCGACCACCTCGCCCGCCGCGATCCGGTTGATCGAGGCCCGATCAAGTTGACGGATCGTCGGGTGCATTGCGTTTATTTTGGGGTTCGGCGCGCTCATTCCACAAGGGATAGCATGTCATGCAGCGATTCGCACTAGACGCTGTTCACCTGATCACGGAAAAACCGCACCCCCGTTCAGTCCGTGCCGGCAATCCCCTGAGGCTGCCCAACCACGACAACGCGCAGGTCCTCTGGCTTAATCATCTTCTTGGCGAGGCGCGCGATATCTTCCAGCGTCACCGCGTTGATCTTGTCGTTCCGCGTCCTGATGTAATCCGCCGGCAAACCGTCAAGCTGCATGTTGACCAGTATCCCGGCAATCCGTGCGTTGCCGTCAAATCGCAACGGGTAGGCGCCTGTCAGGTATTTCTTGGCGGCGATCAGTTCTTTTTCGGTCACGCCATGTTCCGCCAGCTTTTGCCATTCGGCCCGGATGACATCGATCGCTTCGGCAATCCGGTCATTGGCCGAAGCGACCGAGCCCATGTAGAGCTCGGCCAGATCATAACTGGCCAGAAAGGTGTAAACGCCATAGGTCAGCCCACGCTTTTCACGCACCTCGTCCGTCAGGCGCGACGTGAACCCCCCGGCTCCGAAAATCTGGTTCATGACATAGGCCGTAAAGAAATCGGGATCATCGCGATTGATGCCGCGCTGCCCGAAGACCGCAACGGATTGAGGGGTCGGCAATTCCACGACCGTAACGCCTCCGGTCAGGGACACCTTGGCACGCGGCGGCATCGCGTTGCCTTTTTCCGGAAGCGCCCCAAGCAGAACATCCAGCATATCGGCAAGCTCTTTCGCGTCGATATCGCCGACGGCCGAAACGAACATGCGATCCCTGGCCATCGCGTTGTGATAGGCATCAACGATGTCATCGCGTGTCAGCAGGTTGACGCTGTCGGTCGTTCCGGTCGACGCACTGCCATAGGGGTGATCGCCATATGCCAGTCGATCAAATGTCTGGCTGGCGATTTCGTTGGGGTCTTTTTCGTTTCCCGCGATGATCGAAATGATCTGCGCGCGGACCCGATCGACCGCCACCTGATCAAAACGAGGTTCCGCGATCGCGGTGCGCAGCAGTTCAACGGCCTGATCGCGGTTTTCGCTGAGGAAACTGGCCGAAATACTAAGCGCATCACCATGGGCGTCGAACCCGAAATCCGCCGCCAGACCGTCGCGCGCGCGGGCAAACCCACCTGCGTCAAGCTCTCCGGCGCCTTCTTCCAAAAGCCCGGACATCAGATACGTCGCCCCGCGCTTTCCGGGCAGATCCAGACTGGTGCCGCCCTTGAAACGGATTTCCAGCGTGATGAAAGGGATGGAATGTTCTTCGACCAGCCACGCGCTGATCCCACCGGGCGAGGTGACATCCCTGACGGCAAGTTCAGCACGCGCCGGAATACCGGCGAGAACGACAAACAGGAACGTTGCAAGTAGTCGGATCATTTTTCGCCCTCCGGTTCTGCGCGCATCAGCCAGCCTGTCACGGAATTCCGGCGATCAAACAATTCGCGCGCCGCAGTCATGATTTCCTGACTGGTGACCGATTGGAGGACACCTGGCCACGCATCGACATCCTCGACCGTCAGCCCAGAGGTCAGCGCCTCGCCATAGCTGCGCGCCAGACCTTGGGTGTTGTCCCGCGCGTAAATCTGTGCCGCGCGAATCTGGGTCTTGATGCGCGCAAGCTGGTCTTCATCGACGCCGGTTTTCATGAACTCCGAAACCGCGTCGTCAAGCGCGGCTTCGCCGTCTTGAAGCGAAACGCCTTCCACGGGGACGATCAGCATCCCAAATCCCGATTTATCAAGCGAAAGCCCATCGTAAAACGCTCTGGTCTGCAACGCCACCTTCTGTTCGATCTGCAGTTTTTCCCCCAGAAACGAGGTAATCCCGCCACCGCCAAGCAATTCCGCCAGCAGGCTGAGCGCCGCGGCCTGTTTCTGATCACCGGCATTTCGTTCGGGTGCCAGATAGGTTCGGATCACGTAGGGCTGGGAAACGCGTTCATCGCTGAATTGCAGGCGTCTTGCCGCAAGGTGCGGTGGTTCGGTCGGGCGGTGCCGCGGCGTGATCGCACGGGACGGCCGCAAACGTCCGTAATACCGGTTGGCCAGTTTTCTGACCGCCCTTACGTCGACATCGCCCGCGACCACCAGGATCGCGTTGTTGGGGGCATAATATTTCTTGTAGAACGCCAGCGCATCTTCGCGCGTCAGTTGCTCGACCTCGTGCTTCCAGCCGATGATGGGAATGCCGTAGGGCTGGTTGAGATAAAGCGCCGCCGCGCGTTGTTCGCTGAAGAGCGCACCGGGGTTGTTTTCGGTGCGCGCGTTGCGTTCCTCCAGAACAACCGCGCGTTCGGTGGTGACGTCCTCCTCGCCAAGGATAAGCCCCTGCATCCGGTCGCTTTCCATCTGCATCATCAGTTCCAGTCGATCCGCTGCAACCCGTTGCCAATACCCGGTGTAATCAAAAGACGTGAACGCGTTTTCCGACCCGCCATTGGCCGACACCACACGAGAAAACTCTCCCGATTCCATCTTGCGCGTTCCTTTGAACATCAAATGCTCCAGCAAATGCGCGATGCCTGATTTTCCCGGAACCTCGTCTGCGGCCCCGATCCTGTACCAGACCATATGGGTAACAACCGGGGCGCGGTGATCCTCGATCACGACGACATCCATGCCATTGTGCAACCGGAACGTCGTGACATTGTCCGCAGCGGCCTGCACGAATGTCGCAAACGCAAAGAGGACAAGCGCGGCAGTTGAAACCACGAACGACTTTAGAAGCATGGACGTCTCCGATCAGATGTTGGTTTGAAACTAGCCCAATACCCGGCGCGCGCAAGGACAGAAAACGAACTTGTGACCGCCCGTGGGCACGCGACCGCGAAAGTGCGGGAAACCCAAAAAACATGTTCCCTTCGGCACTTCCGGGAAGTGCCCGCCCCTGACCGCCTCTGGCGGTGCGGTCAAACGGGATAGTGACCTATTACCGTGGAAGCAAAGTTCCCATCATTGAAATCAGGAAAATCGCGAAGTTCGCGCCGACTGCGAGGGTGGGCTTGGTGATGCCTGCAAAGGCCTTTCCTTGAAATGCAGACGTGGCAGCGGGTTGAAACGATGTGACATTTCGCGCCCGCCCTTGGGGGGCGGGATCGGGCGCGAACCGGATTGCCGGCAATCCGGCGTGCAAAGGACATCAACGATGCGGACTTTGGCGGAAGGTGACCCTGGGAAGCTCTGAACAACATGGAATGTTTTGCAAAAAATGTCAGCCCCCGTCCGGGTGGGGGCCCGCGTCCCCACAGCGAAACTCAAACCGTATCTGAAAACCGCGACCTATCAAAGTGGTGCAACGTTCCAAAAGCCCCCGCCGTGGGGCGGGCGGGGGCTGACATTTTTTTGCAAAA
>CAYXNM010000188.1:0-4243 GCA_964466385.1 uncultured Rhodobacter sp.
TCGCGTCACCTATGCCGGGCGTATCAACGTTCCCGCACCGTGTTCGGTAAATAATTCAAGCAAAACGGCGTTTGGCGCGCGCCCGTCAAGAATGACGACGGCACGCACACCACCCGCAATTGCGCCAAGGGCTGTTTCGGTCTTGGGGATCATACCGCCCTTGATAGCGCCGGCCTGCGTCATCTCTGTGACGGCTTGCGGGGTCATCTGGGTCAGGACATCCCCATTGGTGTCCTTCACACCGGTGACGTCCGTCAGCAACAACAAACGGTCGGCACTCATCGCAGCGGCAATGGCGCCTGCGGCGGTGTCTCCGTTGACGTTGTATGTTTCGCCATTCCGGCCCGCTCCCAAAGGCGCGACGACCGGGATATATCCCGATGCCGCCAGTTCACGCAAAACGCGCGGGTTCATGTCGGCAGGTTCACCGACGAAACCAAGCTCGGGGTCGGCCGGTTCGCACACCATGAGATTGGAATCCTTGCCCGACAGTCCAACGGCCCTGCCCCCCTGAGAGTTGATTGCCTGAACGATCGTCTTGTTGACCTTGCCCGAAAGCACCATCTCGACCACCTCGACGGTTTCCCTGGTGCTGACTCTCTTTCCGTTCACGAATTTCGAAGGTATTCCAAGGCGTTCCAGCATCTCATTGATCATCGGCCCGCCGCCGTGGACGATCACGGGATTGACGCCCACTTGCTTCATCAGCACGATATCGCGCGCGAAGTTGCGCATTTCCGTGACGTCGCCCATGGCGTGACCGCCGAATTTGACGACAACGGTCGCACCATCATATCGCTGAAGAAATGGCAGCGCCTCGCTCAGGGTTCTGGCGGTCGCGATCGGGTCACGTTTCATGGTATGTCCACATCCCTCTTGGCCGGTCAATTGTTGCTGGCAGGCCGTGATACGCGCTCTTTTCAGGCTTGCCAAGTCTTGCCGGCTTCAATCGATGCGGGCAATCGCAGATTGCAGCACGTCAACCCCCTGACCCTTTTCCGCCGAGGTCAGGATGATTTCCGGGTATGCCGCGGGGTGTTTAACAAGGACGAGCCTTGTCTTGTTGACGGCGTCCTCCAGATCACCGGATTTCAACTTGTCCGATTTTGTCAATACCGTTTGAAAGTTGACGGCGCATTTGTCCAATAGATCCATGATTTCCTCATCAACCGGCTTGGGGCCATGTCGCGCATCGATCAGAAGGAATGCGCGCCGCAAGGCCGCCCGACCCGAAAGATAAGCCTTTAGAAGACGTTGCCATTTTTCGACGACTTTGACCGGTGCCTTGGCATAGCCGTAACCGGGCAGGTCGACCAGATAATGCGTATCGGCCAAAGTGAAAAAGTTGATTTCCTGTGTACGGCCGGGCGTATTGGATGATCGCGCCAGATTTTTTTGTCCGACCAGCGCATTGATGAGCGAGGATTTCCCGACGTTCGAACGCCCGGCAAAACAAATCTCGACCGGGCCTGCGGCGGGCAGACCCGCAATGTCCACGACGCCTTTCACAAAGCTGCTGTTTTGCGAGAACAGATGCCGGGCCGCCGCCAGTTCGGTGGTGTCCGGGGTGGCCGCGATTGGGAAACGCTGTGCCATGTTTCAGACTGGCCCAAATGCGACAGGATCACCGATTTCGATCGGGCCGCCGTTTACGACTTCGGCATAGATCCCGAAATTTGTGTGACCCCGGTCTTGCTTGAGCAGCGCCAGCGTATCCAGATCGCGGGTGCCTGTCGCCGGATTTGCGGTCGTCGCCAGACAGCGAACGATCGGTTCGCGCACCAACAGACGGGCTTTTCCAATTGCGATGGTCTGTCCGATCCAGTCAAATTCCTCCCACGCTTTGGTGCCGGTGATCCAGATGTTTCCGCGCCATCGCAAACGTGAAATGGTCTGCCCTGCGGCGTCTGACAATGCGCCTGACGATCCGGTGAACAACAGGGATATCGACGGGAAATCCGTGTCGGTCATCCCCCGCCCCGGTACGCGCACGACGTCGACGGGCAAAGGTTTTCCCGGAACGTTCAAGGGCCGCACCCAGTCCAGAAAACGTGTCTTGTCGACCGCGAGGTCCGGGCAAAAGTCGAACTCCGGCAAATCCGGATGCGTCAGGGTCAGGCGTCTGTTTTCGTCATCATACCGCGCATCGATGGCCATGATGGCCGGGTTTTTTGACCCGCGGGCGAAATTCACGCTGGGTTTCCAGGCAGGGTCGAGCGGATCAAACCGCCCGTTCTCAAACAGAACTGCCCATTCCCGATCTCCCGGCATGGTGGCCCCTTTTGTCAGGACGGTACCGGAAATCCGTTCCCGGCTGTGGCCTTTGAGCGGATACCGCCAGAGATCAGCAACCGAAGAGGCCATCAACTGCTTTTTTCCTTTCGGCGGAACCCCGACAGGATATTTCCAAAAACGTCCGGTTTGACGCCCTGCGAGCGCATGATCAGGTATTGCTGCGTGAACGTGATCGTGTTGTTGGCCACCCAATAGACCACCAGACCGCTGGCGAAACGTCCCAGCATGAACATGAAAACCCACGGCATCCACGCAAATATCTGCGCTTGCGTCTTGTCTGCGGGAGCCGGGTTCAGCTTTTGCTGCAGCCACATGCTGATCCCCATGAGAATCGGGAAAACGCCAATTGAAAGGATGTGAGCAAAACTTGTCGGGGCAGGTGCATCCCATGGCAACAGGCCAAAGAGGTTCAGAACCGAGGTCGGATCGGGCAGGCTAAGATCATGAATCCAGCCGAAAAACGGGGCCTGCCGCAGTTCGATCGTGACAAAGATCACCTTGTAGAGCGAAAAGAAGATCGGGATTTGCAGCAGGATCGGCAAGCAGCCCGACGCCGGGTTGACCTTTTTCTCCTTGTAAAGCTTCATCGTCTCCTGCTGAAGCTTCTGGCGGTCATCGCCGGCGCGCTCCTTGAGCTTTTCCATTTCCGGCTGCAATTCCTTCATGCGCGCCATGGAAACGTAGGATTTATAGGCAAGCGGAAACAGCAATGCCTTGATCAGGATTGTCAGGCTGATGATGGCGATCCCCATGTTGCCGATCAGACCGTTCATGAAATGCAGGACCTGAAAAATGGGTTTGGTCAGGAAAAAGAACATCCCCCAGTCAATGGAATCAACAAATTGTTCAATCGACATGCTGTCCTGATAGTGGCTGATCGTTTCCCATTCCTTGGCTCCGGCGAAAAGCGAGGTGGAAACGCTCTGGGTGGCCCCCGGTTCGACGGAAACGACCGGAAGGCGCATGTCCGTCTGGTAGATCGTCTGGGAGGGCGTGAATTTGGTGACCGCGTTGAACTTTCGGTCCTTGCCGGCGATCAGGGTGGTCATCCAGTACTTGTCGGTGAAACCGATCCATCCGTTCTGGTCGACGCTCTGCTCCTGACCGACCACGGACTCAAACGCGTCGAGTTTCTTGACGTCCTTGTATTTCGTTTCTTCAAGTTTCCCGTCTGTCGCCCGGACCACGCCTTCGTGGAGGATATAAAAGCCGATGACCTTGGGTTCTCCGTGGCGCGCAACGATGCCGTAAGGTGCGAGTTTGACAGAGGCGTTGCCGGTGTTTGTCACGCTTTGGCGGACCGAGAACATGAAATTGTCGTCGATCGAGACCGTCCGGCGAAAGACCAGGCCGTTGCCGTTGTCCCAGACAAGTTTCACGGGGGTTTGCGCGGTCAATGTCGTGCCGTCTTCAACGGTCCAATCCGTGGCGGCACCGGGAACATCGCTTTGGCTGAGGTCTCCGACCGGGGACCATCCGTAAAGGGCATAATACGCCTTGGGGCCGCCGACCGGGGACAGCAAGACCACGTTGGCGGCGTCTTTTTCGATCGATACGCGGTAATCCTTGAGCGAGAGATCGTCAATCCGGCCACCGCGGAGCGAGAGCGAGCCGAACAGTCTTGGCGTGTCAATCCTGACGCGTTTGGTTTCGGCCAGCGCCGCGCTGCGTGTGACTTGGGTTATGTCGGTCAGATCGGGGGTCGCGGTCGGCGTGCCGGTGGCGCTGGGGGCGGCGGCGATACCGGTCCCCGCGGGTTCGGGCGTCGTGGTTGATTGCGATGCGGTCGTCTCCGGTTGCGGGGCCGCAGCCTGATCAGGCGGAAAGAAAGTCACCCAAACCAGAATGACCAGCGCGCTCAGTGCCATTGCAAGAATTAGGTTCTTGTTCTGGTCGTCCATTCCCATGTCCACCCGATGTTTTCAGATAGGTGGTTTCAACAGATGTG
>CAYXNM010000189.1:0-4228 GCA_964466385.1 uncultured Rhodobacter sp.
CTTTATGTTCAACGATCATCGCAATGAACCGGAATGTTCAGGTTCACCTTGACCGGATCGACGACGACCGAAGTGGAAAACCGATTGACCATGGGGTTTTGCGCGCAGAACTCGTTCTGGAAGCGGTCGAACTCTTCCATGTCCCGCATCGCGACCAGAAGGATGAAATCCTTTTCGCCGGTAACGTAATAGCACTGCATGACCTGCGGGTTGCGGCGCATGGCATCCTTGAACCGCGTTGTCGATTCGAGCCCTTCGCGCTCCAGCGTCACCTCGATGATCATGATCAGCGGTTTGCCCAGTTTACGGGGATCGAGGATTGAGACGTCCGCCGTGATGTGGCCGCTCTCGCGTAGTCTTTGCAACCGCCTTTGACAGGCGGATGGCGAAAGGCCGACCCGCCGGCTCATCTCGTCCATCGTGAGCCGATTATTCTGCTGGACTTCCGACAGCAGCTTGGCATCGAACGAATCCAGTACACGCACCGGGTGGATTTCCCTTTCTAACGCTCAACGTCGCGTGAAAATCGTGCAATTGGCTGACTTTTGCAAGAAAAACGCGCCGCGCCCCCCTTAAAACAGATTCCAAACCCCAAAGAAGGACCTGTGACATGCCCACCACACGCCGAACCATGGCCGCAACCGGCATCGCCAGCCAGGCCGTTCTGGCCGAGATGGACAAGGCCCGTGCGCAGGACTGGGACTGGTTTTCCCTGAAGAATTTGACCGCGTCCTATTACGGTGGCGCCGAAGTGGCCGACGTAGCCCGTCAGGCATTCAACAAGCATATCGGTGACAATGTCGTCCATCAGACCGGCTTGCACCCGAGTGTGCGCAAGTACGAGACAGAGGTGATCGACATGGCACTGTCGCTGTTTCATGCGCCCGAAACTGCCGTGGGCACGATCACGACCGGCGGGTCGGAGTCGATTTCGCTGGCTCTGAAAACCGCCCGCGACCGAGCGCGCGATTTGCACCGGATCACCGCGCCGGAGATCGTCGTGCCGCAAAGCGCCTATGCGGTGTTCAACAAGCTTTCGCACATGCTGGGCATCGAGGTCGTGCAGATGAATACCAGCCCCGGCTACCGCGCCGATGTGGCGGCCATGGCCGCGGCGATCACGGAAAACACCATCATGCTGGTCGGGTCCGCGCCACCCTTTCCGCTTGGCAATGTCGATCCGATTGCCGAGATTGCCGCGCTGGCCGAAGCCCATGACATATGGTGCCATGTGGATGCTTGCATCGGGGGCTTCATGCTGCCCTTCGCCGAGATGCTGGGCGAGGATATTCCCAGCTTTGATTTCCGCATCCCCGGCGTCACCTCGATGAGCGCCGATTTGCACAAATATGGCTATGCCTATCGCGGCTGCTCGATCCTCTGCCTGCGCGACGAAACCCTGGTGAAATGGCAGGGCTTCAGCGCCAACACCTGGAACGCAGGTGACTATTACTCCAAAAACCTCGCCGGATCGCGCAATTCCGGGCCGATCGCCTCGGCCTGGGCGGTGTTCAATTACCTGGGTGTCGAAGGGTTCAAGGAGGTGACCGCCGATATCCTCAAGGGACGAAGGGCGTTTGTCGACGGCATCAACGCCATCGACGGTCTGGAAATTCTCGGCACGCCGCAAGGCCCGCATTTTGCCTTCCGCGCCGAGGGGATGGATATCCTGCCGCTGGCAGATGGGCTGATGGCAAGGGGATGGGGCATCAATATCGGCACAAAGCCCGACAGCATCCTGCTGATGATCAGCTGTCATCATCATCAAATTGCCGACCGCTTCTTGAACGACTTGCGCGACCTTGTGGCGCAAAGCCGCGCTGGCAAACTGACGGCGCGGGGCGAAGACGAAGTTTATGGCATCTACTGAGGGGGGAGAGAACATGGATATCCGAAAGATCGCTGTCTATCGCGAAACGGTGCTGGGCGAAGCTGGCAAGGCTACTGCCACACCGATCACCCGCGTCGCCGTCGCCGGCGTGATCGCCAATCCATATGCCGGGCAATTTGAGGCGGACCTCGCGCCGCTTTTCGACATGGGCGCGGTCTTGGGCGCCCGACTGACCGAAGAGGCGCTGGCGGTGCTGCCCGACGCACCGGTTAGCTATGGCAAAGCGGCGATCGTTGGTGTGAATGGCGATATAGAGCACGCTCATGCCATGCTGCATCCCAAACTGGGCAAGGCGATGCGCGACCCAATCGGCGGCGGTGCGGCGCTGATCCCTTCGGCGGCGAAACTGGCCGCGGTGGGAGCAGCCCTTGATATCCCTCTGGGCCACAAGGACGATGCCTGGTCCTTCGACCACTTTGACGCGATGACGATCAGCGTCAGTGACAGCCCGCGCCCGGACGAAATCATGATGGTCGTGGCCTTCGCCGATGGCGGCCGCGCCAATGCCCGTGTCGGCAAGGAACGGGCCGCCAAGTGAGCAGCATCAAGGCCAACCGCCAGCGCCTCGCCGCCGATCTTGTCGACATGATCGGGATTGCCAGCGTCAATCCCTTCGGAGCCGAACCCATGATCGGCACCCGCGAACAGGAGATGGCGGATTACTACATTGGCCAGCTTGGATCCCTCGGCCTTGAAACCGGCAGTTGGCAGGTTGCACCGGGGCGCCCCAATGTCTGGGGACGGTTGAAAGGGTCCGGCGGCGGGCCGACAATCATGCTTGCGGGCCATCTCGATACCGTGGGGGTCGAAGGCTACGCGAACGGCCACACCGCTCGCGTCGTTGACGACAGGATCTTTGGGCGCGGCGCCTGCGATATGAAGGCGGCACTCGCCTGCTATCTTGAAACCCTGCGTATGATGAAGGAAGCGGGCATTGCGCTTGCAGGTGATGTGATCATCGCCGGGCTGTGCGACGAAGAAGACCTGATGATCGGCTCCAAGGCTTGGGTTGGCAACGGCCCAGGGGCCGATTTCGGGATCATCGGAGAGCCGACAAGCCTGAAAATCTGTCCCGCCCATAAGGGTCAGCTGTGTGTATTCTTCCGCACCGAAGGCATCGCCACCCATTCCAGCGGCCCCGAAAACGGAGTGAATGCGGTGGAACACATGGCGCAGGTGATTGCGCATTTCTCAGGCCTGAACGCGGAACTGCAGGCAAGCGGCCCTCGCCATCCGCTATGCGGTACCGGGCGGTTTTCAATGAACGTGATCAGGGGGGGCACCATCGCCTCGGCCATTCCTGACGCTTGCGAACTGGAAGTCGACCGCCGGCTCCTGCCGGGCGAGGATATTGAAGGGATCATTGCCGACTACCGCACTCGGCTCGAAGCACTGAGCGGCGCCGTGCCCGACATGAAGGTCACGGTGTCCGCGCCAAGTCTTGATGTGGCCGGGCTCGACATACCGGCAGATCACCCATTGGTGCAGGCCCTCGCGCGCGCTGTGACCGGCGTGACCGGCACCGATGCGGAAGTGACGGCCTTCCCCGCCGGCACCGATGCGCCCAACATGGGGTGTCCTTGCGTGATCTGCGGCCCGGGGCATCTGGAACAAGCGCATAGCCGCAACGAATACGTGGAGATTTCACAGATGGAACAGGCCTGCGAGATATATCTCAAAACCCTGATCGACTTGAACGGAGGCTTGCGATGACGCATTCTGGCTGGGCTTACCGGGCGTTCTCTCAGGCAGAGCATGAAGCCCGCGTCACCCGCGCACAAACCCTGATGGAAGAGCAGAACCTGGCGGCTTGTATCTGCACCTCGCCGGAACTCATCTCCTATTTTACCGGCTACGAGGCCCATACCCATCACGCCATCGGATCGCAGGCCCTGGTCCTGAGGGCTGGTGAGGCAATCCCGCGACTGATCCTGCGCGACGGGGATATGCCGCAAGCCGATGAAACCCTCACCCTGGGCCGGGCGCGCCCGTTCCGATTGGGGGCCGAGGACCTTTCGGCGATCGTCATGGAGCAGCTTGGCGCGCTCTCGACCAATGCGCGTGTCGGGCTTGACCTTTCCGGGCCCACCATGTCCGGCGCACTGTCACAGGCCCTTGCAGGGGCATTGGCCCCGTCCGGGATCACGGATTGCTGGCGGCTGCTGGGACAGTTGCGCACCGTCCTGTCGTCCGCCGAAGTCACCTTCATGCGCGAAGCCGCGACTTATGCAAACGCGGGCATCGACGCGCTTTTTTCCAAACCGGCTATTGGCATGTCGGAGATCGAACTGGCGGCCGAGATCGAGTATGCCATGCGCAGTGCCGGCAGCGATTACC
>CAYXNM010000190.1:0-1441 GCA_964466385.1 uncultured Rhodobacter sp.
ACCGCCGTTTCGCCTCTTCCATCCGCCCCATTTCCCGCACCGCATCCTCAATCGCCGCCTCGTCTGATTTGTCGGCGTACCTAAACTCACTATCCGCATACCGGTTGATCTCTTGCACCAGCATCTTAACCGTGATCGGCTGCATCATGTCCTTCAGCATCGCGGTCTTTTCGTCATAGCCTTTAAACAGGAACAGATCGGGGTTTTCCATCCATTCGTCGGGCAGTTCAATATCCATGGCGCGCACCTTGACCGCATCGGTGATATTCTTGATCGCACGGCCGGTGAACCGAGGGTCGGCCTCTTGAATGGCCTTCAGATACGTCCCCAGCTTGGCGATCGTATCGAGCGCCCCAACCTCGGAATGCACGCGATCAAAGACGTTCATCAGGGTGGCTTCTTGGGGGTGCGCATGGCCCTCATAGCTGGCGGTGACGGCCTTTTTGATCTCTTGCGCTGCGTAAAGTTCGTGATCCCCCACGGGGATATCGTGGTTCTCGCCCATCAAAAGCGCCAGAATGTCGATGTAATCATCGCGCGTTTTTGGCCCGTCCACCAGAAACCGGGCGCCTGCGCGTTGGCGCAGGGCGTCGTCCACATTCTCGGGGTAATTGCTGAACATGCCAAAGGTGCAATTGCCGCGCACGACTGTGTTTGCACCGGCAAAGCTTTCCATCAGGACGGCCGTAATCTCTAACTGCCCGGCGCTGCTTTGCCGATCCCCGCGCTTTCCTGCCAACTGGTCGATATCGTCAATCGTCCCAAAGCCGATCACATTGGGATCGAGCACGTTGTTAATGAACGCCTTGGCGTTTTGCGCGCTTTTGCCCTGATAACTGTCGATGCTTTCGGTTGACAGGTTCTGGAACCGAAAGGGATAGCCCGCGACCTGACAATAGTCCGAAATCAGCCCCGCCATCATCTGAATCAGAGTCGTTTTCCCCGTGCCCGGCATCCCGTCGCCCATGAAGGTAAAGATGAAACCGCCAAGGTGCGCAAACGGGTTCAGCTTGCGCTCAAAATCATAGGCCATCAGCATTTTGCTCAGCTTCATGGCCTGATATTTGGCGATGTGATTGCCGATAACCTCGTTTGGTTTCTTGAACGTCATCGTCAGCGTTGACGAGTGGACCTTGAGCGCGGGGGCAAAGCCGCTCACCTCGAAATCATCCGCCTCGACCCGGTACGAGGCACTTTCAAAAGCCTCAAGACGCGGCGCGGTTGTCGCGCGCAGAGCAACCTTTTCCATCAGCTTTTCAGTATAGGCGCTGATCACGTCCGTCAGCGTTTCGGGGCTGTCGGCAAATATTTCCAGCTTTTGGTCAAGCTCCCACAGCGCGCCGTGCAGGGACAGAACCGGATCGTCGGTCAGCACCTCGTCAACGTCACCGATATCGACGTTTTTTGCCGTGTCCGAGGCGGTCAGAAACCCGGTCATCGA
>CAYXNM010000190.1:1541-4149 GCA_964466385.1 uncultured Rhodobacter sp.
ATCAGATGCACGCCATCGGGTCGCATTGTGGACCGCGTGACAAGCCCCGGTGTAGTCGACCGGAACGGTCGGTGCCCCGCAACGCCGGGCGAGCGCGTCTTGGCGGTTTGTGGCGACGCCTTTGCGATCCGCGGCGCATGGTCAAATTCCGTCAGCATCGCAAGCGCAGGCGCATAAGCGGCGCGAATTTTCGCTTCGTCCAGTTCCATCAGTGTTTTTGCCGGTGTCAAAGGTTTGTCCTTGTCGCGTCTATTTGTAACTCAGCACCTGATCGCCATCGCCAACCACATATTTGCGAACGCCCCGAAACCCGGCAGGATCGCGCTCGGCCAGCACCTGATAGGGGCGTTGTGGCAGGATGATCGCGCGGGAAACGTCGGTGGCACCGCTGTCTGTGGCGGCCGTGTCAAAGTGGTCAAGCTTGTAAATCTCCCGCTCGACCGACCCGAACCAACCTTTCTTTTCCGTTTCGACCCGGTCCGAGACCAGGCTTTCGACGGTAAAGCTCAGCGCCCAGTCATTCCCCGGCCCACCATTGGCATCGCTTAGAATCCCAGCCAAAGGTCCGCTTTGATAGGTGAAATGATCTGAATACATCGGCCCGATCTGAATGCGGCGAAACAGCTTTGGGTGCAGATGGTCAAAATCCCGATCAAACCCTTGCGCGATTGTCACCAGTTTCAAGGCCAACACGGACTGCGCCATCAGATGGCTTTCAACCAGCGGCCAGCGTTTTTCGTCCCGCGGCAAGGCGGTATCGCCCGTGTCCTCGACAACCATCAAAGAGATCGTCGGGATGTTCACCTGACTGTCGTAGCTGGCCCAATGCACAACATACTGGCGACGCCCATCGTCATCCGTCCCCAGCCAGATGATCTGAGGATCATTATTGACCCAAAACAGGTTCATCGCGTGAAGACGTTCATAATAAAGCCGCTGCGACAGGGCGAATTGCAGCTTCAATGGCACGGTTTGTTCGTTCAGGATATGCCGCACCATTTCCTTTTTCAGGTCGGCAGCCGAGGGCAGATGGCCCAAATGCTGGTTCACCTGATGGGCATCATTGGCCATTTGCAAAAGCTCGGAATAAAGCGGAAACCCGCTGTCGGTAACGTCAATCTCCAGCGATTTCGGCAAGAGCGAGGACACCCTGCCCGTCATAAGGTACTTGTTTGAAAGCGCCTCGAACGTCGTTGTCAGCATTTGCAGGTACGCCTGCACCACGCCCAGCTGGATTTTGCCCAACCGGCCCTGCCCGGTCGCGATTGCCGCGACGTTTTCAACATGCCCCAGGATCGCATCGAACTTGGCAAAATAACGCCGCGTTGCGATGGCGTCATTCAACGCGCGATGGTCTGAGGTGAGGTCGGTCTTTGGCACTTAGGATCCGTAGAGGTTCTTGTCGTGTTTCTCGACGATCTTTTCGAAGCGACGCATGAAACGCTCATCCGCCTTTGATTTTTCCTCCAGAACTTTGCGCGCGAACACCATGTGCTCGGCGTGCCCCTCCATCATTTCCGCCATCCGGCTATTGGTGGCCGAGCCGATTGCCGCCATTGCTGTTTGCGCCTCCTGATCGGTTTCAACGCCGATTTCGTTGATCCGGTGCGCAATATCTTGTTGCTGCGCCGTTTTCAGCGACTTGGAAAGCGCATCATATAATACCACCCGCTGCTTTGTGTCCGTTTGCAACTTGTTGATCAACACCATCTGCGTCGCCGCCTGGTTTTGCAGACTGTCGACCCAGGTCTTGCCCTGCTCGATATAGCGTTCCAGCGTTTGTGACTTGGCCAGTTTGACCTGCTCGTCCTGAACCTTGGCGTTATATTCGGCATTCAGCTTGGCCAATTCGCTTTCCAGCTTGGTCCGCTGGGCGGCATCCTGTTCAACACTGATCTTGTTCTCAAGCGTGATGATTTTCGGATCCATCGCCAAAATATCCGCGCGCAGCCCTTCAAGTGCCGCGACGGTCGCCTCGCGCTCGTCCAGAGTTTCGGTCAGGTTGGTTTCAACGCGGCTCTTGTGTTCATTCAGCGACGCAAGCTGCCCATCCAGCAAGGCCACGATGATATCGGACTTGCCGATCAAATCCTGCAACTTGTCATCAATACTTGCGACGCGCATCCGCTCTTGCCGCATGCTGTCCGATTTTGCCGAGCTGAAAATGCCGACAAAACTCTCCCAGCCGGTCTTTTCACGCATGGCGTCGAAATCCTTCGAAAACCCGGCGGTGACATCATCAAGCCCCATGATCAACTCGGCGATATTGGCATTCATCAGATCAGAATGCGCGTGCACATCCGCAAGCGAGGCATTTTCGATATCAATCGAAAAATCGCCCCCCTCTTTTATCTTGCTGCGCGCGGTTTCAATCGCGCTGGTCAGCTTTGCGATCTTGTCCTGCGCGGTTTTGACCTCTGCCTGCGATTTTTCAATCTGCACCCCGAAATCCGCCATTTTCCCCCCCAATGAAGTGAATAAGATTAACATTGATCTAGGGAGAGTTTACCGCGGTTTTAAGCCCGGGTGTATCCTATTTTCCCGATTGGGCGGCAAAACCATCGCCTCATTGTTCCAAAAATACTCAAAACCCCGGTTCGCAGCGTCA
>CAYXNM010000191.1:0-4112 GCA_964466385.1 uncultured Rhodobacter sp.
GGCAGGCGCTGCCCTCAGCACTGCCCTGTCAGGTTTTGCAGGAACCCCGCCGAGAACCAGATGTGTGAATGAAATAGCCCCGCGGGCAGGCGCGGGGCTTTTTTCCGTCCTGTCAACGGGCCAGGCTTGCGGCGAGGCGCATCAGGGTGACAGCTTCGGCGCGATACCCGAATTCATCGCGGCCCCTGTTGTCGCCGGCCAGCGCAATCGCTGCGTCAAAGCCCCACGTACCCATGTATTTGCCATGTCCCAGCAACTGGCCGAACCCCGCAATCGCCGCGGCGAACATTGCATCCTCTGATGGGGGGGTCGTATCGGTCGTGATCGTTTGCGAAATCAGGTTGCTTTTGGCCTGACCCGGCACCTTGTAACGCAGTTTCAGAAAGCCCAGTTCGTCCGATCCGCTGGTTGTCGCTTCCGCCTGATACCGCAACGGGTCTGACCGGAGTGCCGGGGAACCGACCGGTGTGACCTCGTAAAGGGCGGTGACCCGATGTCCGGCCCCGATGTCCCCCGCATCAACCGTGTCGTTGTTGAAATCCTCGCGCGCCAGAATGCGCGTTTCATACCCGATCAGCCGGTATTCAGCGATGGTGGCGGGGTTGAACTCCACCTGAATCTTGACGTCGTTGGCAATGGGAAACAACGCGCCGGACACCTGGTCGACCAGAACTTTCTGCGCTTCGGACAGGGTGTCGATATAAGCCGCCGTTCCATTGCCGTTCTGCGCAAGGCTCTGCATCAGCGCGTCGTTGTAATTTCCGCGGCCAAACCCGAGAACCGAAAGATACGTTCCGCTTTCCCTTTTGGTTTCGACATAGCGCTTAAGATCGTCGGGGTCGGATATCCCCACATTGAAATCGCCATCCGTTGCCAGAAGAATGCGCCCGATACGCCCGTCGCCCTTCATCTTTTCAGCCTCGGCATAGGCCTGTTGCAACCCCGCCTGACCGGCGGTCGACCCCCCGGCGTCAAGGTTCTCCAACGCTGCCAGAATGGTTGCACGCTGACTGGCGGGTGTGGGGTCCAGAACAACGCCTGAACTACCGGCGTAGGTTACGATGGCCACCTTGTCATCAGCGGTAAGGCGCGACAGAAGCAACCTGAAGCTTTGCTTGAGCAGCGGCAGCTTGGCGGGATCCTGCATCGAGCCCGAGGTATCGATCAGAAACACCAGATTCAAATGCGGACGGTCCTGAACCGCGGGTTGCTGGCCCTGAATGCCGATCTGCACCAGTTTCGTGTCATGGTTCCATGGCGTCCGGAACACGGAAACCGAGGTGGAAAACGCCTGCCCGTCTGCAGGGGGCCTGTAGTCATAAGGAAAATAATTGATCATTTCCTCGACGCGAACCGCATCCACATCCGGCAACGCCCCCCCCAGGATCGCGTTGCGAATATACGCGTACGAGGCCGTATCCACATCGATCGAAAAGGTTGAAACCGGGTCTTTGGCCGTAATTTTCAACGGGTTCGGCTGGGCCGGGGCGAAACGTTCCTGATCGGCGACCTGCGGCAACCCGCCGTTTTCCGACAGCTTGAAGCTTGCCCGTGGTTGCGTCGACGGCGAAGCAGCCCGTGACAATAGCGCAGGTGCATCCGTTACGGCTTGCACTTGTGCCGCGTCTGGCATCACCGGCTCGACCTGAGGCTCCGCAACCGCGAAGTCTTGTGATTCTTCGTCGGCTGTTTGCGTGATTTCCCGGGTTTCGGTTTTCTTTGGCGCCCGTCCGATCGTATCCGGCGTCAGCCCGTCCAGCGGGTAAACCAGTATGATCCCCAGCCCGAGAACCGCGAGGCTGGAGGTTGCGTATAAGGCGGGTCGGGTTCCAAGTTGCCTGAACATGTTTTTCACTCCTGTTACAAAACCGGCCGGTTTTTCCGGGCCGCTTTCATTAGGACGTGCCGGGTTCGGGTTTCCTTGGCGTTGTTCGAAATTTTCCTGCGCCAGTCGCAATGCGCGTGCCCGCGCAGCGTCCTCGGGTGGCGGTGTTGCGGCTTTGAGAGCGGCGGACAGGCGCTTTAGATCCTCTGTCATTGGGTCTGCTCCTCTTCCTGAGCGAGCGCGCGGAGTGATTTTCGCACTTCGCTCATGCGCCACGATACGGTCCCTTCGGAAACGTCAAGGGCTTGCGCGGCGGCGGCGTGGCTTTGACCTTCACCCAAAACAAGCGCGACGGTTTCCCGCAACTCGGGCGACAGATTGGACATGGCCTGGTGTAACCATTTGATTTCGGCCTTCTTTTCTGATTGCGCGGCCCGGTTCAGCATTTCCACCTCGCCCCATCCTTCCACAGCTTTTCGTCGTGTCTTGCGTTTACGAAGGCGATCGACGGCGGCGTTGACGGTGACGCGGTAAAGCCATGTCGTGAACCGGGCATTGGCCTGAAAACCGGCCAGTTTTCCCGGCAGGGCGACACAGATATCCTGCGCCAGATCCTCGGCATCGGCACGGGTTCCAAGCATTCGGAACGACAGGCGAAAGATCAGATCGTAATGCCGCGCCAGCAATTCGGCAAAGGCCGTTCCGTCGCCCAGAACGGCGCGTTCGACCAGATGAATATCGCTGGTTTCCATGTACATAGTCTGAGTGAGACGTGTGGCGAAGGTCAATCCTTGGCGAACGGGATCAAAAAACCTGTCCTACCGGTGCGTGCCGGGTCCGCTCAACAGGACAGACGCCCGCGCAACAAGACCGAAGTGCCTTTCAAGCGGTTCCAGGCGGTCAGTTCGGCATATACATGATAATGGTGTCACCGACCGGCAGCGAAAACTTGGTTCGCGTTCGAAAAACCTGCCCGCCAATCCGAATTCTGGATTTGTAGAGCTTTATTTTCTTTGTCGTGTCCTCAACCGTCTCGCACTGGCGCTCGGTTCGGTATCCGACGATGCGTCGGTTATCCATGTTGGCACCTGCAATGCCACCCATGACCGCCCCGGCGGTCGCACCGTTCTTATTCCCGGTCAGTGTTTGGCCCAGAACCCCGCCAATGACGATGCCGGCCACCGTATTGCCAACTTTATTGGCCGGATCGCCCGCTTGATAAATCGGAACTTCGACGTTTTCACAAACGCGGTGATAAACCGGGTTGCCAGCTTTGTAGACGGGCTTACTTTCAAGCACCTTCGCATCCACAGCATGTGAATTGTAGGTTTTCGTGAACGTCGGAACGCGACTTTTCGCAGCGGCTTGCCAAGCGGGCAGCGCGACGAGTAACGAAAGCGATATTGCACGGACAGCATTTCTCATGGTTTCCACCTCCAGAAATCAGGACATTAAGCACAAGTATTAAAGTGGTCGGCGCATCATGCCACGATTCACCGCAATTGCAAAGCCTCGACCCTATCCTTGCAATTGCAGATGGCCGCATAAGGAATGCCTGCACGAAATCCGCGAACGAGTTTTGCGAACGACCATGCTGCCCCGCCCCTCGACAAGCGCCGTTTGCGATTGCCAACACGCGGGATCGACCCTGTGGCAATCTTCTTGAGACAACGGATTTCTACACTGACATGCAGAGGTATTTCATCTCCAGATAATCTTCAGTGCCATGGCGCGACCCTTCGCGGCCCTGACCCGATTGCTTGACACCGCCAAAGGGAGCGATTTCGGTCGAGATCAGCCCGGTGTTTATCCCGACCATCCCGTATTCCAGCGCCTCGGCCACGCGATAAACGCGCCCCAGATCGCGCGCATAAAAGTAGGAGGCCAGCCCGAAAATCGTGTCATTGGCCTGACGGATGACATCCGCTTCGTCCGAAAACCGGAACAGGGGCGCGACGGGGCCAAAGGTTTCGTCGTTCGTCACTTCCATTTGGGGGGTGACACCGGTCAGGATCGTCGGTTCAAAAAACGTACCACCCAGACTATGACGATGCCCGCCGGTTTGAACGCGCGCGCCATTTGCCACCGCGTCGGCGATGTGCCGCTCGACCTTTTCAACGGCGGCGGCGTTAATCAGGGGCCCGGCACTGACGCCTTCGTCAAACCCGTCGCCCACTTTCATCTTGGCCACCGCAGCCCCCAGTTTGGCGGCAAAGGCATCGTAAACACTGTCCTGCACATAGATGCGGTTCGCACAAACGCAGGTTTGCCCGTTATTGCGGTATTT
>CAYXNM010000192.1:0-4111 GCA_964466385.1 uncultured Rhodobacter sp.
TAAAAGGGAATCTGCTCGACGCTCCAACCGCATCTGAAAAGCGGATGCTGCTCCATTTTGAAGAGGTTCGAGAAGTGATGCAAGCCAATAACCATGCTGACGGTATTATCTGGATTACTGCATTTACATGGTCTGAGAACGCCAAGGGGGTTTCCTCAGAAGTCCAGGCTGATTGGCTCCAACAAACCTATAAGATACTCAGCGCACAGCTTTATATTGGGGCTGCGTTTTTTGAGCAATTGAATCCGGGCGCCGACCCCTATCAAAAAATCGCCCTGATTTCTCCAGAAATGCATCCTCACCCTGGCTTGGAGAAGCTCAATCAGTTGATTGCTGTCCAAAACAGTGATGAAATCAGACAGTTTTCGTTTACTTCAGTGTTGGACGAACCAGTTGGGCTAGAAAACCGATTGGATCAGGGTGTTTTGGGGATAAAACAGATGTACTCATATTACAACCTCCTGCCAAAAATGCGCAGCCAATAGGGTCGTAATATTTGTTTCGCATAAAAGCGTGGAAAGGTAGTCAAATCGCCTTTCCACGCTTTTTATTTCTGCGTTCAATCTTCAAATCGCCTGCTCCCAAAACCACACAACTCTTGTATAATAAATCCTGGAAGGGCAAAGCGCTGAGAGATTTATGCTTCGCCGATTTATTTTCATCATTATCATTTGGGTGTGTTTCATTTACTTAAAAGAGGTTCTTCCGGTATAGTGTAAGCATCGTCAAACATTATCACGAAAGGAACCTCAAAATGGATTATAACTTAGAAAAAAAGCAATCAGAGTTGCGCACAGAATTTGAGAAAATGTTGCAGTTCATCACTAGCGAAGAAGCCAAAGAAAGCACGGCGGACGAAATGGAAAGAAGCCTGTTTCACTGGTTGTTGCAGTTGGGCATCCAACTACTGTCTTTGTTTTTCCAAACGCGCTCCTACTTCAGCCAACGAGAGAAGATAGTCGTGAAAGGCAAGACAGTTTCATACAATAGCGAACAAAAACGTGAGTACTTCTCTATCTTTGGCAAGGTGCCGTTCATCCGCCCCTACTTTTACAGTACGCGCTCAGGGGGGCATACCCCCTTAGACGAGGAACTCAGTCTGGGCGGTGAGCGCTACTCAGATTTTTTGCGTGAGACGCTGGAATATCTGGCCGTGTACGTTCCATTTGGAAAAGCGGTTGATATATTCAAGCGTCTCTTGAAGTCAAGCTTGTCCACGCGTGTTGAGCAAGCTCTCGTGGCGAAAGATGCGGAAGATGTGTTGTCCTATTATGAGCAAAAACCTGCGCCCGCAGCAGAAAATGAAGCAGAGATATTAGTCATTCAGGCGGATGGCAAAGGGGTGCCGATCATCTTTGAAAAGCCCCCTGCGGATCCGCTGCGATTGGGAAAAGGGCAAAAACGAGGCCGCAAGAAAGAAGCTATCGTCACGACTGTATACACTATCGGTCGCAATCCACGTACCCCCCAAGAAGTGATCGAGAGCTTCTTTCGGGAGAAAAAAAGCGAAGTCAAACCACCTCAACCGCAAAACAAGCATATTTGGGCGACATTGGAAGGCAAATCCGTCGCTTTGGCGCGTTTGAAAACAGCTGTTACTGCCCGGCAGGGGCCGCATATCCAGCACAAAGTTGCTTTAGCGGACGGATGTCTGGCTTTACAAGCAAGAATAAACGAAGCGTTCCCTGACTTTTCCCTCGTTTTAGACTTTGTCCATGCGAACGAATACCTCTGGAAGGTGGCGAATAGTTTGTTTGGGGAAACGGATGAGCGGCGTCAGGGATGGGTTGAAACGCAGACCGCATTGCTCCTGGCAGGACACACTCGGCAGGTGATTGAAGGCTTCCGCTTGCAAGCAAAAGATGAAAATCGATCGCAAAGACAAACCGAGCAGTTGGAAAAAACCGCAAACTATTTTGAGCGCAATCTGGATTTTATGGCATACGATACCTATCTTGCTAAAGGATGGCCAATCGCATCCGGTGTCATCGAAGGCGCTTGCCGCCATTTTGTTAAAGACCGATTTGAGTTGGCCGGGATGCGCTGGGAAGAAAGTGGCGCTGAGAATTTACTCCGCCTGCGTGCTGCCGCTGAAAATGGTGATTGGGACGATTATCATGCTTTCCGACGACAACAACGTCATTTGCAATTATACGGAAAACCGTTGAAAACACAGTCTCCCTTGGAGACAAGAGTTTTGGAAGTATCTGTGCCTGACACCACGCGGCAATGGGATAGGATGAAGGACGACGAACATCAAACAACGCTTGCGAAACTTGAGTATGAGGCCCTCCCTTTGGCTATCTAGAGACGGTTTCTAAGTAAATGAAACACACCCAAATCAATAACGCCCAACTCTTCGACGAGACACAGCGCCAGTCAAAGGAACTCGCCGGCCTTTACGAAGCGATGATGTCGATTGCCAACGTCACCGACATCGACCTGTTGCTATCCAGGCTTTCGACTCAAATACACAACCTGATCTTGCCGGACAGTTTGGGGGTGTTCCTCCTCGATGAGGGGGGCACTGCCCTGAAGGTTATGCTTGCCCAAGAGGGGGGAAAAACGCTCACAGATTTGGTTGGTCAGCAGATTCCTTTAGCAGAGGCCGGCTTGACAGGGTGGGTGATCCAACAAAAAAAGGCATTCCTTGCGAGCGATCTGGAAAACCAGCTCTTGCCAGTGCCAGCGCGGCACGTTGGGGGCACGGTCACGCGGGGATGGCTGGGTGTTCCGTTGTTGATCCATGATCATTTAATCGGCGCAATTTCGGTCCAATCCTTCGCAGCGAACGCGTTCACAGTCGATGACCGCCGTTTTTTGGAGTCGTTGGCGGTTCAAATTGCATTTTCTCTTGAAAACGCCCGTTTGTTTGAAGCTGAAACCGGTCTTTCCCGACATCGAGCCGCCTTGTTGCGGTTGAGTACCGATCTGGCCCCGTTGCTGGATGAGTTAGAAGTTTGCCAACTCGTCGCCCAACGGCTGAATGAACTGCTCGAATATGACAATTTGGGGATCGTCCTGGTTGATCCGCGCTCAAGCGAGCGTATTTTTGCAGCCAAAATTGGTTGGACCGATATGCTGGTGGGTGTGCGGATTGACAGCCGGGAAGGATTGATCGAAAACACACTTGCTGATGGCGAACTGCATTACTATCCCGATGTCGCTGAATTGCCGGAAAACAAAATTGGTCTGAGTCACGGGTCTGAAGTTGATGTGCCTTTGATTATTAAAAGTCGAGTGGGTGGGGTTTTGGTCGTTGAAAGTGAGCGACCGCGGGCCTTCAATCGCAACGATTTTGAAATCTTGCGGACCATTGCAAACCAAACTTCTCTGGCAATTGAGCGTGCTCGCTTGTTTTCAGATTTGGAACTTCGGGCGAATGAACTAAACGCACTGCAAGCCACGGCCACCGATATTGCGGCAATGCTAGACCTGTCTGTACTGCTGCAAGCCGTTCTGGAGCGAGCAATTGAGTTACTACCGGGCGTTGGTGGGCTGCTGTCGCTTTACCAAGAAGCGACCGACACATTGGAAGTTGTCTTGGTCCACAAAATGCGCTTCAAAATCAGGCGTCGCAAACTAAAAATGGGAGAAGGGCTGATTGGGCAGGTCGCCAAAACCCGTCAACCCATCATCATCCCGGATTACCGCGGTTGGCAAGGGCGGCTCCCGGAGATAGATGACATCTGGCGCTCGATAATGGCCGCTCCGCTGCTTTATCGCGAAAGGTTAATCGGTGTCATCGTGATTGCGGAAACCAATCCCAATCACTATTTCACATCTGCCAATCTAAATTTACTCAATTTGTTTGCCCAGCAAGTGGCCATTGCTATCGAAACAACCCGTTTATATCAGGCTGCGGTTGACTCTGCTGAGCGTTTGACGGTTTTACACCGGGCGAGCCAGGCGATTGTGGATGCAAATCTTGATCAAGAAGGCATTTTCCACGCGACGCACGAGGCGGTCAAGCAGCTTATGCCTGCGGAAGCCTTCGTGATCGCTTTGTTCTATCCTGAGAAAGGGGTGCTCGATGCCGTCTATTTGATCGATAAAAATGGCCGGTCGCCAGCTCAGCGTGTCCCTTTGACTCGAGGTTTGAGCGGCCACA
>CAYXNM010000193.1:0-4067 GCA_964466385.1 uncultured Rhodobacter sp.
TTCGTCATCGCTTCGCGCGAGCGGCAGGCCGAGTATCATCCCATTGGGCCGGGCGCAGTGGACTTCGCCGTCATTGACGCCAAGGGTCATTCCCAAAACGCACGGGTGGAGTTGAATTGAGCATGCGTTGACAAAAGGTGTTTGCTTGGCTTGGCGGACAGTCCGGGACATTACCCTTAAGGAAACATTCCGCTTCACCTGAATCGCGCGATCATATTGCGTTCGCGCGCTGTCTTACGGGCGTGCACCAATTCAAAGATGATCGTCCCGTAAAAACAAATGCTTGCCCATAATGAAGCACAGGCATCTCGGGCATAATCTGATTGAAACCCGCCCGACCGAAAGTTAGGCTCGGGCGAAACGATATCGGTTGCCGCGGGAATAAACCCAGAGGCGGCGCTTGATCCGTCAGACAGGGATGTCAAGATATGCGCCGCCCGTTGAAATCAGAATCCCTTCGCGTGCTTTCCGAAATGGGCATTCCAATCGGCGGGGTCATCGATATCGGCGTTCTGAGCGGAACACCCGAACTCATGAACGCATTCAGGGACAAAAAACACCTGCTGGTGGAGCCGGTTCAGGAACATCACGAGACCATTCACAAGCTTTATTCGAAATATGGAATTGATTACGAGTTGGTGAACTGTGCCGCCTCGGACACAAATGGCCAGATGAATCTGCGCGTTACAAGTGTGGAAAAGGGCAAGGACATTACCCATGCCCACCTTACCACCAATGAAGGTCACGAAAAAACCCGCGTCGTTCCCGTTCAGACCGTCGAACAAATCTTGCAGGAGCACCCCCTGCCGGGGCCCTATTATCTCAAGATCGATGTGGACGGCGCCGAAGCGGCCATCCTAAAGGGGGCGCAGGGGATGCTTTCCGCGTGCAGCGTCATCGAAATTGAAACTGGAATGACGAGCTTTTTCGAGCGCGCAAAACTGGTTTTGGAGGCCGGGTTCGAGTTGTTCGATATCGTCGATCCTTGTTATTACAAGGGGCGTCTGGCCGAGGTTGATCTGATTTTCGTCAACAAGATTATCGCTCGGGAACACGGAGTTGACCTGTCGCTAGGGTCGTTCAACGTCGTGGACCTGTTTCAGGGGGCGATCGATATTTCGAAATGGGCGCCCTATCGCAAAGGCACGGACACGACCGTGTAGGTGCGAACATCATCGACGTATATCTGCCGTTGCGAAATGTTCACCGGCAAAGAACGAACCGCTCGACCGGGTTACGCCGTTTTCGGCTTGTGACGATCCGGGTGCGCCGCCGCAAAGGCCGGATGGGCCGTCAGGTTTTCTGAAATCCGTTGGATGGCCGTGAACCCCGAAATATCAATCCCCCATCGTTCGGCGTTGTAAATCTGCGGGACAAGACAGATATCGGCCAGACCGATCGTATCGCGGTGGCAGAATTTGCCGGTCAAACGGTGTTTCAGCATCCTTTCGAACGCGGCAAGCCCCTTGGGGATAAAGGCGTGCATCCAGCTTTCCATCGTTATGTTTCCGCCGGAATGAGCGCTGGCGAAACGGGCGACGGACAGGTTGCAAACGGGGTGAATTTCCATTGCAATCGCATCGGCAAGCGCCCGCACGCGGGCTTTTTCAACCGGATCAACAGGCAAAAGGCCGAAGCTGCGCGTTTCATCCAGATATTGGATGATCGCCAAAGACTGATGCAGCCGTTGCCCGTCGATATCAAGCGTCGGCACCAGACCTTGCGGGTTGCGCGACAGGTTTGCGGCCTCTTTGTGTTGGCCCGCAGCAAGGTCTACGGGATGCGAGGTGTAGGCAATCTGCATCAGGTTTAGCGCAATCCGCACCCGGTACGACGCTGACGAGCGCCAATAGTCATAAAGTACCGCATTCATTTAGTGGTTTCCATCAAATGCTCGATCGCGCCAAGAAAGCCGGGCCTGTCTGCCGGGCTGATCCGCGCCTCGAACTCTGCCTGAAAGCGCGCGCCCATTCGGGCGATTTCCGCGACCATCGCGCGCCCCTTTTCGGTCAGCGAAAGTTCGATCAATCGCCTGTCCGCGCGGTTCGTTTTCCGGGTCACGTATCCGCGTTCCACCAGCCGAGCGGCCGCGCGGCTGGTCTTTGATTTGTCCATCTCAACCTTTTTGCAAATCTCGCGGATCGAGGTTTTCTGGACCTGCGAAAGATGCGCGACCACCCTCCATTCCGGGATCGTTATGCCGAACTCTTGCTGATACTGCCTTGAAAAGTCGCGACTGATCCGGCTTGCAATCACGGCAAGCCGATAGGGAAGAAACCCGTCAAGGTCGAACTGGGACATGCCTGATCGGTCCTTTCGTTGCGGTTGAAACGAAATCACAGAGACCACGAACCTCTGGTGATTTCAAGACTGGCCCGGCGCGCGTCTTGACATCGTTGCATTTGCAACGATATAACAGGATGTCTCGACCATCGCAATTCTTTCATGGGAGCATGACCATGTCCGGACCTTCTGCCCGACACGATCTGACCTCGGCCGCGACGCCGATGGGGACAACCTCCGGGTACATGCCCGGCTTTGGCAATGATTTTGAAACCGAGGCGCTGCCGGGCGCGTTGCCGCAAGGCCACAACAGCCCTCAGAAATGCGCATACGGGCTTTATGCAGAGCAGCTGAGCGGAACCGCCTTCACCGCCCCGCGCGGCGAGAACGAGCGGACATGGTGTTACCGGATCCGCCCCTCGGTCAAGCATGTCTCTGCCTTCACGAAAATTGACGTGCCTTACTGGAAATCGGCCCCTTGCATCGACCCGGAAATTCAGTCGCTGGTTCAAAACCGTTGGGACCCGATCCCCATGAGCGACGCCCCCCTGACATGGATCACGGGCATGCGCACGATGACAACGGCAGGCGACGTCAACACGCAGGTCGGCATGGCGACACATTCCTACCTTGTGACTGAAAGCATGGAGGACACCTATTTCTATTCAGCCGACAGCGAACTGATGGTCGTCCCCCAGCAAGGGCGACTGCAATTCCTGACCGAGCTGGGTGTCATCGATCTTGCCCCTCTAGAGATTGCGATCATTCCCCGCGGGCTGGTTTATCGCGTCGTTCTGCCCGATGGGCCTGCACGCGGGTTCGTGTGCGAAAACTACGGGGCCAAGTTTGACCTGCCCGGACGCGGGCCCATCGGCGCAAACTGTCTGGCCAATCCGCGAGACTTCAAAACCCCGGTCGCGGCGTTTGAGGACAGGGATGCCCCCAGCCGTGTCGTCCTGAAATGGTGCGGTCAGTTTCACGAAACCCACATCGCCCATTCCCCGCTTGATGTGGTCGCGTGGCATGGAAACTATGCGCCTTGCAAATACGACCTCAGAACGTTTTCGCCCGTGGGGGCTATATTGTTTGACCACCCGGACCCCTCGATCTTTACGGTCCTGACGGCACCTTCGGGCCAGCCCGGCACCGCAAATATCGATTTCGTCATCTTTCGCGACCGCTGGATGGTGGCCGAAGACACGTTCCGCCCGCCGTGGTATCACAAGAACATCATGTCGGAATTCATGGGCAACATTCATGGGCAATATGACGCCAAACCAAAAGGCTTCGTCCCCGGCGGAATGTCGCTTCACAACATGATGCTGCCCCACGGCCCGGACCGACAGGCTTTCGAGGGGGCCTCGAACGAACCGATGGAGCCCCACAAGCTAAAAGACACGATGGCCTTCATGTTCGAAACCCGCTTCCCGCAGCACCTGACGCCATTTGCCGCCAACGAAGCGCCCTTGCAGGACGATTATGTCACCTGCTGGGACGGCTTGGAAAAGAAGTTTGACGGAACGCCGGGCAAAAAATAACCACCGAACGGGCAATGACCGACTTGCGAAAGGCCAAACAAAGATGAGTCTGATGAAATCCTGGGTGGAAAGCGCCAACTCCGCAGACACCCAATTCCCGCTTAACAACTTGCCCTACGGCGTTTTTTCAACTGGGGGCGAGGCGCGTTGCGGCGTTGCCATTGGCGACAAGATCCTCGACGTCAGCGCGCTGGAAAGTGAAGGGGTGATTGAAATCAATGGTGGTCCGGTGCTGGACCTTCCCTT
>CAYXNM010000194.1:0-4053 GCA_964466385.1 uncultured Rhodobacter sp.
AGCGAATCGGTCGGTCGAATTGATCCGACCACGCGTCCGGCGCGGTTTTTCAGTTGCGGATTCAATCGCTTGACAACCATTGGGTCACTTGCCTCCACAACGCCCAATCGCACAAGTATCGCAGCCATTGCACATTCGCTTGCGCGCGTCGCACCATCTTCGATCTTGATCGCCACGCCAAAACCCAGCCCGGGCAGGATGCCCACAAAGACACCCTCGGCACCGGTTTTCACGATTGCCCGCCCCTGCATCGCGCGCATCAGTTCGGTGCAGGCGCGGGTTTCGCCGGCAACCAGATCGGGATGCTTTGCCATCGCTGCAACCAGCCGCGCCGAGGCGAGGTTTCGCGTCTGGCTTCCCGTGGTTCCGCCCGCCATTTTCGCAACCGCGCGCGCCAGCCCGTGAACGCTGGTCGCAAAGTTCGGGGCGGAGCACCCGTCAACCCCGAAACCGGGCGAAATCAACCCCGTCATCTCCTCGAAGGATTCGCGAACCGCAATTTGAACCGGATGGGCCGGATCGATATATTCGGCATCCGCATTCAAATGTCGTGACACGGTCAGGAACCCAGTGTGCTTTCCGGAACAATTGTTGTGCATCTGACAGGGTTTTTCACCGCGTTCATACATTGCGATCCGCGCTTGCCGGTCCGACGGAAGCTGGCCACCACACATCAGATCATCGTCCGACAATCCAAGCGCGCCCAGCCATTTGGCGACACGGCTCGTATGAATTTCCGCACCTTGATGCGAGGCGCAGGCCAGCGCCAGATGCTCGGTCGTCAGGCCCATCGCATCCGCGGCGCCACTTTCGATCAACGGCAGCGCCTGCAGCATCTTGCATGACGAGCGTGGCAGGATGATCTGATCGGGATCGCCCCGGCTTGCAACGATCTGCCCCTTGTCGTCACAGACAACGACGTGGCCCTTGTGCAGGCATTCAATGATTGGTCCGCGCTGGACTTCGACAAGATATTCCGCCTTGGACAACGATTTCCCCTATTTCTACACGGCCGCGACCGGTCATTGGCGGAAATCCGCGAATGGGGCTGGAAAACGGCAGAATCTGCGTTAGACTGCGCGCACAGGTAGTCGTATAAGTACCGAACTGTCCAGAGATACTGAAAAAGTACCAAATGTCCGGACGTATCGAGGCGAATAAACAGCTGGAGGCTGTGAGTGGCATGACAAAATACGTTCTCGGCGCATGTATCGGACTGGCGTCGTTTTCTCTCTTTACCTTTGATGTGGCGGCGCAGGATTCCACGAACCGGGTCGACGCCAAAACGGATTGGAGCGTATTCGTCGAAGACAATCCAACCGAATGCTGGGTCGTCTCGGCACCCAAGAAAACGGTCAACACCAAGGATGACAAGGTCGTCGCGGTCAATCGCGGTGACATCCTGATGTTCGTGTCATACCGCCCGGGAACCGACGTCAAGGGCGAGGTGTCGTTCACCGGTGGCTATCCCTTCAAGGAGGGGACGACCGTCAATCTGAGGATCGGTTCCTCAAGCTACGAACTCTTTGTGGACGGTGAGTGGGCGTGGCCGGCTTCGGCAGCGGAGGACTCAAAAATAACGACGTCGATGCAACGGGGCGCATCGGCCATCGTCACCGGGCAATCTTCGCGCGGGACAAAAACAGAAGACACGTTTTCCCTGCTGGGGTTCACAGCCGCCCTTGAAGAGGCCGACAAGCGCTGTTCCGGCCAGTGATTTCTGCCGCTGTTGCCTTGAGTTTCTGCTTGGCGTGAAATTCGCTATGGTGTAGGCCCGCATCCTTGCCCCAAATGCAGAGCCTGGTGTTCAACATGTCCCAGCCCATCGTACCTGACAATCTGACCGTGCCGCGCGCCGGGCAGCCCGGCACGCGCACCAACCTTGTCGGCATGACCCGGACGGCGATGCATGATGCCCTGCTGACCGCCGGCACACCGGAAAAACAGGTAAAGATGCGTCTGGGGCAGATCTGGCAATGGATATACCTCAAGGGCATCGCGGATTTTGGCGATATGACAAACCTTTCAAAGGCGTATCGTCAGCTTTTGTCGGAGCATTTTGTCGTTGAACGCCCGAAAATCGTGACCCGCCAGATCTCGCGGGACGGCACGCGTAAATACCTGTTGCGCGTGGCCGGCGCGCACGAGGTCGAGGTTGTCTATATCCCCGAAACCGATCGTGGCACGCTCTGCGTTTCTTCGCAGGTCGGGTGCACGCTGACCTGTTCTTTTTGCCACACTGGCACGCAAAAGCTTGTGCGTAACCTGACACCGTCCGAGATCGTCGGACAGATCCTGGTTGCGCGCGATGATCTGGGCGAATGGGGGGGTGCGCCGGGGGACAAGCGACTGGTCTCCAATATCGTGCTCATGGGTATGGGCGAGCCGCTGTACAATTTTGAAAACGTCCGCGATGCGATGCTGATCGCGATGGACAACGAAGGCATCGCTCTGTCGCGTCGACGGATCACGCTGTCGACCTCGGGCGTCGTTCCGGAGATTGCCCGCGCGGGTCGGGAAATCGGCTGCATGATCGCGATCAGCCTGCACGCAACCGATGACGAAACGCGAAACAGGCTGGTTCCGATCAACAAGCGCTGGAACATCGAAACTTTGCTGCAGGCCCTGCGTGACTATCCGCGCCTGTCCAACTCCGAGCGGATCACCTTTGAATATGTCATGCTGAAAGATGTCAACGACAGCGACGATCACGCACGTGCGCTTGTCAAGCTCGTCAAGGGGATCCCGGCAAAGATCAACCTCATTCCGTTCAACGAATGGCCGGGGTCGCCCTATCAGCGCAGCAGCAACAACCGGATCCGCGCGTTCGGAGATATCGTGAATGCCGCGGGGTACGCCTCGCCCGTTCGCAAACCGCGCGGCGAAGATATCATGGCCGCCTGCGGTCAGTTGAAATCCGAGACGGCGCGCGGGCGAAAATCAAAGTCGCAAATCGAGGTGGAGACCGGCTTGCAAACCTGAAACGATTGCAGCTATCTGAGGTGCGGCGCGCGGCGTGGCCGTATCGGGAGGCAGATTTGGGCACATTCATCAAACTGTTGAAAGGCGCTGTACCGCTGTCGCGTTACCCCTATGTTGGCGAACAGATCGACTGTGCGCTCTGCGGCAGCGATCAGAAGCAGACACTTTGCGAATATGACCGGCGGATCAAGAAACTGACCACGGTGATTTGCATGAACTGCGGATTGCTGCGCACGGATCCCATGCCGACCGATGACGAATTGTCGGATTATTACCGGCTGTCCTATCGTTTCGACTATCAACTGGCGGGAACCAGACCTCCGGCGTTTCACCTCAAGCGCAGCATGGACAACGCCGTGAAGCGCATGCAACGGCTGGCGCCCGTGGTAAAGACCGGGGCGCGGTTTCTTGATTTCGGGTCAGGCTCGGGTGAGCTGCTGAAAGTGGCCAGGGACGCGGGCTGCGAAGCGACCGGGATCGAGCCGGGGCAGGCCTATGCGACATTCGCCACGCAAACCTACGGGGTCGAGGTCTTCAACGACGCCTGGCAAAACGTCGATCTGGGCGACCGGAAATTCGACCTGATCACCAGTTTCCACGTTTTTGAGCATCTGCGTGATCCTTTGGCGGCCATGGGGTGGCTGGCTGATCATCTGGCCGGGGACGGGACCATCACCATTGCCGTGCCAAACATGCTGCCAGGCGACAGCGGGCGGCGCTTGTTTGAACGCGTTCACTTCGCGCATGTGCATGGTTTCACGCCAAAAACGCTGGCGCTTCTGGGCGCGGCCTGCGGTCTGGAACCCGACCCGCGGGTCAAGCCCGAGGGAACCGACATCGTATTTCGACACGCAAAAAAACCACGGGTTTTCCAGCCTGACCGGGACGGGGCGAAATCCCTGTCCCAAAGCTATGACGACGCCAACGTATTGGGCCACCTGCTGGGGCTGGGCTGGGTCGGAGATGCGGTGAAACGGGCGCGCAAGGATCTGAGGGATTCACGCACGCAAAAACGGCTCTAGAGCCGCGTCCTTTTTACCTGAATCGGCGGGGCGGCTCTATCTTATTGGT
>CAYXNM010000195.1:0-4043 GCA_964466385.1 uncultured Rhodobacter sp.
ACCGGGGCAATCGTCAACGTCGGCCGGAAGCGGCCCAGCCCACACACAATTCGGAGGGTCAATCAGTCGCGCCCTTGGGCTCCGCCCCAAGCCGTGACGCGCCGCTTTGATCGTTGCGGGCAAAACCAACCGGGGATTTGAAATCACGATTCCGGTCCGCGCGGCGCCTTTTTCCGCATAAAACGACAATTCCCTTGCCTTTGGCCGGGGTTTTGTGGTTTTCGACGAGGAAACCATCCAGCGTATCCAGGCCATGAATGTCCGAACCCCTGCCCTCCATGAACCCGGAGCTTGCCATCGTCGTTCCGACGTTCAACGAGCAGGGAAATGTGCGCCCGCTGGTCGAACTCCTGCAAGACGCCCTCAAGGGCATCGCGTGGGAGGTTGTCTTTGTCGATGACGACAGTCCGGACGGCACCGCGCGCGAGGTCAGGGCGGTCTCGCGCGAACACGCGAACGTGCGTGTGATCCAAAGGATCGGGCGGCGCGGTCTGGCAGGTGCCTGTATCGAAGGTATCCTGTCCAGTATCGCCCCGGTCGTGGCGGTGATGGATGCGGACCTGCAGCACGATGAAACGCGCCTGCCCGAGATGTTCCGGGCATTCGGCGACGACCCGGATCTCGATCTGGTGATCGCAAGCCGCAACGTCAAGGATGGTTCCGCCGGATCGGGCCTGTCGGCCCTGCGCAAGAAAGGCAGTGATCTGGCGACCACGATTGCACGGCGGGCGCTGCGGATAACGGCCTCCGATCCCATGAGCGGGTTTTTCATGCTGCGCCGTCAAAGCTTCAATTCGGTCGTCTTGTCGCTGCAGCAGCAGGGGTTCAAGATCCTTGCCGACATTCTGTCCGCCAGCGCCGGGAAATGGAAAATCCTTGAAGTCGGGTATGTCTTCCGGTCCCGCCACAGCGGCGAAAGCAAGATGGACAGTGCGGTTGCGGTTGAGTTTCTGAGCTTGCTGGCGGTGCGTATGACGGGGGGGCTGGTCTCGATCCGGTTCATCCTGTTCATGGGGGTCGGTTTGTCCGGGCTTGTGGTCCATCTCAGCGTCTTGCGCCTGATGCTTGGGCTGTTTGGGGGGGAATTCATCCTTGCCCAGACTATCGCCGTGATTGTGGCAATGTCCTCGAACTTCGTTCTCAACAACGCGCTGACCTACAGGGATCGCTCGTTGCGCGGCGTGGCGTTCTTTCGCGGGCTGTTGTCGTTTTACGGTGTCTGCTCGGTCGGGGCGGTTGCGAATGTCGGTGTGGCGAGCGCCCTGTTCGCGGTCTTTCCGTTTTGGGCGCTTGCGGGTTTCGCGGGGGCGCTGGTCGGTGCGCTCTGGAACTTTGTTGCAAGCGCGCTTGTCACCTGGAAAGCCTGAGGACCGGCGTGAGAAACCCGCTCCTGCCTCTGACGGGCGGTCCCGATCCCACCGGGGAAACGGCCCGTCGGTTTTTGTTTTGGCTCATTGCGGCGGGCACGCTGATAAAGATCGTTTTTGCCGTTATGTTGCCCCTTGGCGCTGACGAGGCTTATGCAACCGCGGTTGCCCGCGAATACAGTCTCAGTTTCTTTGACCATCCGCCTCTTGGTTTCTGGCTGCCGGTTGCGTTCGCTGACCTGACGGGGATGGAGTTTCCGTTGATCTACCGCGCTCCGTTCATTCTGACCGGAATGGCGACAACGGTTTTGATGTTTCGGATCGGTCGCGAGCTTGCCGGAAACCGCGCGGGGCTGTTGGCGGCGTTGCTCTATCTGCTGGCGCCGTTCCTGCTGCTTTCAGGTGGGCTTTTCGTCGTACCGGACGGGCCTTTGAACCTGTTGAGCGCGCTGGCGGTCTATTGTCTGGTGAAAATCGTGAACGCCGGCCCACAACCGGCGCGGCTGCATCTTTGGCTGTTGACCGGGGTCTGGGTGGCCGGGGCTCTGACCTCGAAATACCACGCGGCGTGGATACCGGTTGCCGTGCTGTTGTTCATGGTGATCGACCCGAAAGCGCGAAAGTGGTTCCTGACGCCGGGACCGTGGCTTGCCGGTTTTGTCGGTTTGATCGGATTGCTGCCGGTGGTTTTCTGGAACGCAGGGCATGGATGGGTCTCGTTCGCCTTTCATGGCTCACGCGCCGAAGGGGCCGTCAATCCCGGGAATTTCGCAGTGACCGCCGCGTTGCAGGCGTTGTTTCTTTTGCCAACCGGTTTGTTTGCCGCTGTCGCGGGCATATTCCGTGCCATTGCGAACCGCAAAACCGAGCGTGCTGCCCTGCTGCTCGTCCTTGTCGCGCTCGGACCGGTCGTGATATTCAACGGGATCTACCTGATGAGTTCGGCCGCCTTCGCGCATTGGACGATGCCCGGCTGGATCTTTGCAATGCCGCTGGCCGGCGTCTGGCTGGCGAAACTTGGCCTGCGCCAGCGCCGTCGGTTCCTGAGGGTTTCCCTGGTTGTCGCCATTTGCATCTATCTGCCCCTTGGCCTTGTGGTGCTTCAGGGTAAAACCGGTCTGTTGACGCGGGGCTTTCAGGACGGACCTCCGGATTGGGATAACACGCTGGTTCTGAGCGACCTGCGCCCCCTGAAGGCGGCCTTGAAAACGCGCGGTTTGTGGCGGAAAACCGATCTACTGATGGCCGAAGGCTGGATCGATGGTGGCCGGTTCGCCACCGCCACCCAAAGCGAGAAACCGATGCGCATCTATCGCGGGATCGGCGCGCATCATTTCGCCTTTATGGAAGGCGCAACAGCCCAGGGCCGGACGCTGTTCATGGCCCTTTCACGGATCAACGAGGCCGAGGGAACGGGCCGCACCGTTCTGAAGAAAGCGCGAACACTGGATCCCAACGCGCACCTGCTGGCGCCGGTCTTGCTGAAACGCGGTCCCGATGATTATGCCGCCGTGACACTGGTCATGCTGGAAATCTGATCCGCGACCGGTGGCGACGCAGCAAATGAACCGATACGCCTTGATCTGGTGGCCTTGGAAGCGAACCTTGCGGGGTCGTTTTTTCAAACCCCAAATTGAAACAAAATTCCGGGATGCGTTGAATTCGTTTCCCATCTGATCCTCAAAAGAAGCACTTTTGATCCGCCAATTGGCAATTTCCCCAAAGAAGTGATATTTTCGCCGCGATAACCCGAAAATGATGGAGGGCATTATGCGTGCATTGCTTGGTTGTGACCAAATCATTTTTGCAGTGGTTCTGGCTGCATTTCAGTTTTTTGCCTCACAAAGCGTAGCCGAAGAACTGAGTGCGCAAGAAGTTGAAACCTATCACGCGGCATTTGAAGCGTACACCAATGGAGAATACGAGTCGGCTTTCAAGAAATTCCTCAGCCTTTCAGAAACTGGGGATCGCAACGTGCAATATGCACTTGGGTGGATGTATCAATACGGGCTTGGAGTCGAAGTAGACCTCAATAAAGCTTTGTACTGGCTCCATTTGGCGGCCGAACAGGGTAACGCGCGTGCTCAGTACAACATCGGCTATATGTACCACTATGGTTGGGGAGGGGTAGATCAAGATTTATCCGAGGCCACAAAATGGTATGCTTTGGCTGCCGATCAAGGGAACGAGTTTGCGCAATACGAAATTGGATCGATGAAGTTTAACGGCCAGGGCACCGACAAGGATATCGAAGGGGCGCTACGGTTATTTGAAAGCGCCGCAGCCAAGAAATTCAACCGAGCTTTGGACAGGTTAGGATCAATTTACTTCGAGGGTAGCGAAGTCGAGAAGGATTTTGTTTTGGCGTATATGTGGTGGAGCATTGCAATAACCACCGAGGAAACCGCGCCGAATGGGCAAAGTGAGTTTTTGGATAAAATGAGTGCATCTCTTGATAAGGTTTCAGCAATGATGTCCTCCGCGGATATTGCGACGGCAAAAGAATTGGCAGCTGCAAAACTATCAAGTTTCAACTGAGGCGCCCCTGGGGCGTAGACCTATAAACTGGAATGTGATTCAAGATGTGAAACGAGGAGGTTTCATGTCTGGCACATTTTGGTTAACTCAAGAACAAATCAACATTCAATCCACTCCTTCCGAACAAGCCGCGGGGGG
>CAYXNM010000196.1:0-3935 GCA_964466385.1 uncultured Rhodobacter sp.
GTGAGGTCGATCCGCGCACCGGTGAAAAAGTGCGCGAATATGCCAATTGGCAGACCCACCCGAACAATCCGGCGGCTGTGAAAGCGGCCGAGTAAAGCGGAGGGGGCTGTCGGCCCCCTCCCAACCCTCCCCCGAGGATATTTTCCCCACAAAGAAAGAGGGTCTGTGTGTTTGATCTGAGTGCCGAGCAGACACGGGGACATCTGGCGATGCTGGCGTTTTCGGCGCTTGTCGCGGGGTCTTTCAGCCTGGGGCATTTGGTGGCGAACGAGATTGCTCCGCAGGCGATCACGACGATCAGGTTCTTGCTGGCTTCGGTTGTGATCGGGGTTCTGGTGCTGGCCGGTCCGGGTTTTCGGCGTGCGGATTTTGCTGCGCCCTGGCGGTATTTGGCGTTGGGCGGGCTGTTCGCGCTTTACTTTGTGCTGATGTTTGAGGGGCTGAAATTTGCCAAGCCGGTATCCGCAGCGGCGGTGTTTACCTTGATGCCGATCATTTCGGCCTTGGCCGGATATCTTTTGTTGAGGCAGATTACCACCAGACGTATGGCGCTGGCGCTGGCAGTTGCCGGACTTGGCGCATTATGGGTCATATTCCGCGCCGATTTCGGGGCGTTGGCGGCGTTCGATCTGGGGCGGGGCGAGGCGATATATTTCGTCGGATGCGTAGCGCATGCGTTTTACACACCGCTGATCCGCCGCCTGAACCGGGGCGAAAATCCGGTTATTTTCACGTTCGGAACATTGATCGGCGGTTCGCTGTTGCTGTTGGTGTTTGGCTATCGGGACATCGTTGCGACCGACTGGATGGCGCTGCCGGCGATTGTCTGGATCACGCTTGCTTATCTGGTGATATTTGCCACGGCGTCGTCTTTTCTGGCGGTCCAGTATGCAACGCTGCGGCTGCCGTCCGCCAAGGTGATGGCCTATTCCTATCTGACGCCAAGCTGGGTCATATTGTGGGAGGTTTTCCTGGGAAACGGGTTGCCGGTGCCCCTGATGATGCTGGGCGTGGCGGCGACGATTGTTGCGCTGTTGATCCTGCTCAAGGATGAAGAAGGCGGGTAAACATCCCGCATAAATGCGCCATTGCGTCGGCAAACCGCGTGGGGGCCTTGTCGCCAAGAACGACGCTGACCTGCGTGTCGAAATCGGAATAATGCTGTGTCGTGGCCCAGATCGAAAAGATAAGGTGATAAGGGTCGACGTCGGAAATTTTTCCGGCCTTGGACCACGCGCGTATGACTTCTGCTTTTTCGTCTACCAGGTCTTTCAGCGGGCCGGCGATCTGGTCCATGATCCGCGGCGCGCCCTGAAGGATTTCGTTGGCGAACAGCCGGCTTTCACGCGGGTAGTCGCGCGCCATTTCCAGTTTGCGGATGACATAGCCCGTAATCTCGGCAATCGGTTCGCCCTTGCTGTCAAGCGCGATCAGCGGGGCAAGCCACGTTTCCAGCAGGCGCTCCAGCAGGCGGGCGTGGATCTCCTCCTTGCCGTCGAAATAATAAAGCAGATTTGGTTTGGACAGCCCGGCCTCGGTCGCGATCATGTCGATGGTCGAGCCGCGATATCCAAAGTTCGCGAAGACTTCGAGTGCGGCTTCAAGGATCTGGTTCGTTTTCTCGCGCTGAATGCGTGTCTGAACCTTGGATGCCGCCGCCCGTGCCAAATGAAATCACCCTTTTTGCCGCCTCATGATCGCAGCAAAACACGAATGCCTCATCCGTGCAACAAGTGACACCACAAAAACCCCGGTGAAATCAGAGTTGCCCATAGAGGTTGCGGGCCTCGGCGTAGGACATCATCCTGCGGCGTTTTTCGTCCCAAAACCTGAGATTTGCACAGGCAAAGCTCTCGACAAATGTCAGTCGTTGCATGCTCGCCAACACCGGGTGATCACGCAGAACCTCGGTCAGGCGATAGCAGGGGATGCGGCTGTAAAGATGGTGAACATGGTGGATGCCGATATTGGCGGTCAGCCACTGAAGAACCGCCGGCAAGGCATAGTGCGAACTGCCCTGCAGCGCGGCGTCATGCAATTGCCAGTTTTCGTTGGTGTCCCAATGGCTTTTTTCAAACTGGTGCTGGACGTAGAACATCCAAAGTCCGATTGCCGCGCCAACAAGTGTCGTTGGAACAAAGATCAACAGCACGGTCATCAAACCGCCGAAATAAAGCAACAATCCAAGCGTCAGCCCGACCGCAATATTGGTTCCCATTGCACTGGTCCAGAAGCGCGCGCCTGCGCGCATCAGACCGACAGGCAGACGGTTCTGGACATAAAAGAGATAGATCGGGCCAAGCCCGAACAGCACGAACGGGTTTCGATATAGCCGATAGCCGAACCTGCCCCAGCGTGATTTTGACCGGTATTCCCGGTATGTCAGTGTCATGACATCGCCCATGCCGCGCCTGTCGAGGTTTCCCGATGACGCGTGATGGACCGAATGGGTATGCCGCCACACATCGTAAGGCGTCAGTGTCAGTGTGCCGATGGCGCGCCCGACCCAATCCCCGATGCGTTGGCTCTTGAAGAATGACCGGTGGCCGCAATCATGCTGAATGACGAACAGGCGAACCAGAAAGACGCCATTGGCCAGTGCAATGGCAAACGCCAGCCAGTAACTGAACGTCAGTGCCCAGATCGCCGCCGCCCAGAGCGCGAAGAACGGCACAAGGCTGACGCCGAGTTCAAAGGCGCTTCGCAGGTAACTGGGGTCGCGGTATTTTGCGAGCACCATGACCCAGTCGCGTGGGGTCGCGGGCGCGGCCTGCGCAGGTTCATTGCTGACAGCTTTGTCCATTATTACTGCTCGAGCTTCCTTTTTTTTGGTTGCCGGTCGGCTTAGTCGACCTTGGTCATAATGCAAGGAGAAACGATGATTATTGGTGAATAACGGCGGGTAAACCGACCGGACGATGCCGATTTTCGCGCCTGGAATTCGGGCGGTTACGCTTCTGGTTGCACGGCGTTCACGCCGATCCCCGCCAGAATGATCCCCTTGACCGAAGCCTTGGCCTGCTCCCATTCCACTTCGTCAAACGCACGGCCCCCGTTCAGAGTTTCGATCTGGTGGCCAAAATCGGCATAATGCTGGGTGGTGGCCCAGAGCATGTACAAAAGGTGGCGTGGATCGACAGCGTTCATGCGGCCTTCGTCGATCCAGCGCTGGATCACCGCCATTCGCCCGTTTGTCCACTCCGCAAGCGTGGTTTCAAGATAGTCCTGAATGACCGGCGCGCGGTGCATGACCTCGCTGGCCCAGACCTTGGACCCGGCGGGATGTCTGCGGCTGATTTCCATCTTGGCATCGATATAGGCGCCGATCCCTTCGGCTGGGCCTTGGGCGCTGTCAAATACGTCCGCCGCGCGCAACCAGATTTGAAAGATGTTCTGGACGACCCGACGGTAGAGCGCCTCCTTGGTGGGAAAATAATAATGCAGGTTGGCCTTTGGCAGCCCCGCTACGTCGGCGATGAGCTGCATGGTCGCGCCACCGAAACCGGCCTCGGCAAAGACTTTTTCAGCCGCCGCAAGGATCAGCTTTTCCTGCGCCTGGCGGCGCTGTTTCTTGGTTTGCGGTTTGGCGGCCATGTTCATTTGACAAAAGGCTTAGTTTTTTCTTGACCGGCTGGTCAGCTTGTGGTCCCGTAATCCTGACCATATGGTCAGAACCTGCATCGGCGCAAGAGGTTTGCAACTCTGGCGTGACCAATCCGGGGGGAACGAAAGATGCCTGCACCCAGCGATAACATGAAAATCAATTCGGACCGTCTTTGGGACAGCCTGATGGAAATGGCCAAGATCGGGCCTGGCGTGGCTGGCGGCAACAACCGCCAGACCCTGACCGACGATGACGCATCCGGGCGTGCGCTGTTTAAGAAGTGGTGCGAGGACGCGGGTTTGACCATGGGCGTGGATGCCATGGGCAACAT
>CAYXNM010000197.1:0-3922 GCA_964466385.1 uncultured Rhodobacter sp.
GTTTACACCGAAGATGTCGGGAGTTCGAGCCTCTCACGACCCACCATTCCATCCCGTTGATCTTAAATATAATCCTGATTATCAGGGGGCTACGCTGCCTGGCACATTGGGCAGTCAGACCGGACGCTTACTTCCAAAGGGGCGCCGCTACGGTATTAGAGGAACGTCACACATCGGATAGTATTTGTAATCAGTGTGCATGAACATCACCTTCACCTCATAACCCTTGCCTTTCCACTCGTTACTCTTCTTTCGTGCGTAGTCACTGAAATAGAAGACACCATCACCGCAATTGATACGCCTATAGTTGGTGGCATCTTTGAAATCCATGATGCGGACCTCGCCTACCCGTCCAGTGCTGCTAAGACCGACAAAGGCTACTTCGTTGACGCCAAGTGCTGTCAATGGGGTCGCAATGATTGTGCTTAAACTCACGGCTAGAAAAAACTTTTGCATGGCAATTTCCTTCACGATGACGCGGTCGATCCGCAAACGGTAACACAAGCGATGTTTCATACCTTGATTTGCGTCAAGTGAGGGGCCCGTTGCCAGGACACTTGCTGGTCGGACTCTACACAAATTCGGAGGGGATTTAGGGACTCAGGTCAACGGCATTGGTTTGTGGCCTGAAAAACATGGCTTTCCATTGCCCGGCCTTTGGTAAACACTGGGATCAATTCATGCGTTTGGTTTGACAAGGAAACAGCCTCTTGGGTGAGAATGCCGATACAGCACAAGATACGGGACTGTTTGATCCGATCCAGTTGCCCTGTGGGGTCGTCCTGAAAAACAGGATTGTAAAATCCGCGATGTCAGAGAGTCTGGGCGACGGAACCGGACATCCGACTGACGCCCAAATCCGGCTCTATCGTCGCTGGGCCCAAGGGGGGCTGGCAGCATCAATCATCGGCGAAGTGCAAGGCAATCCCTATTTCGCAGAGAAGCCGGGAAACCTCGTGTTGAATGCATCTTCGGATGTCTCCCGGTTTGAAGAACTCGCCCGTCAAGGAGCGGTCAACAACGCCCATCTGTGGTTGCAACTCGGTCATGCCGGGGCGCTTGCATACAAACCAACCAGTACACCCGCAGGGCCGAGCGCCCTGGACTTGCCCGGACTGTGTTGCAGGGAGCTGACCACCGGTGAAATCGCGCAGATCCCCTCGCAAATGGCTAACACCGCATTGCTTGCTAAAAAGGCAGGCTTCGGCGGGGTTCAGATACATGCCGCACACGGTTTTCTGCTCAGTCAGTTTCTTTCGCCGCTGTTCAACCGGCGGACCGATCTGTACGGCGGAGACATTTCCAACCGGATGAAACCGCTTCTTGAGGTAATTGCGGCTGTAAGAGCTGCCGTCGGAAAAGACTATCCCGTCGCGTTGAAGCTCAATTCATCGGACCAGCTTGTGGGTGGGTTGACCGAGAAAGACGCGCTTCAAGTCATGGCTGCACTGGACCACTCGTCCATCGACCTGATCGACATCAGCGGTGGGACCTATTTCCCCGGTGCAAAGTCGGCCTCTGATAGTGGTGGACGCGGTCCGTATTTCCTCGCATTTGCATCGCGGGCGCGACGGCTGACGTCCAAGCCGCTGATGCTGACAGGGGGGATCAAGACACTTGCGCAGGCGAGAAATGCTCTCACCAGTGGCGCTGTCGATCTTGTCGGCCTGGCCCGTGCCTTCTGCATTGAACCTGCCCTGCCAAACTTGTGGCGGGATGGGCAGAAACAAGAACCCGCATTCCCGCGATTTGCCGAAACTCCGGAAGGAGGGATTACAGCGTGGTTCACATTGCGGATGACGGAGATTGCAGGGGGCGATCAATCATCGGTTCCTGACGACTTGGTGGAGGCCATCCGGCAGTACGAAGCGCGCGACATGGTTCGGACTGAGATTTGGATAGACCATTTTGGAGTTCCCGGTTGAGCCGATCCATTCCACAACGGTGGCGTTGCGGATAAAGCGGACCTCCACAAAATGCCGACCAATCATTGCTTTTCGCAGACACTTGTCTTGTCGGGATGTGACACGCAAAGGCACGAGAGCGTACCCTGCCGAGGGACCGAGCCGTTCTTTCAGGATAGCGGACGTCGTGTCCGTCGAACCCTTGTTGAATGCCATTGCCAGCCTGCAGCCGGGGCTTGCAGGGGTATGTCCATCAAAGACACCCGCTGGAATGGACAACACCAACCGGAATAACACACAAGTATCAATGGCATGGCAAAAGAGGGATCGCGTCCCTTCTTTTACTCCGACAGATGCACGTTAGGCTGCTGAACTCACGGCTGTTGACTGAACGCAAGCGGGTGCATAGTGCCAATTCACATCAATGGCATTCACGACCCACTATTCCCGCTTTGCCAAGCCACGCGCCCTGCGCCATTTCTCGAGGCGATCCGGCCATGCGTCCGCTGCAAGGCGGGAATGCGGAACCGGCAGTTGTCCCGATGCGGTAACGCCCCTAACTACGCGGCAGAGACCGACACGTCGTTGGCCCATGAACAAAAGGAAGCACGATCATGACCTTTGTCACCGCAAACCCAGTGCCTTTCGGGGCTTTCGATATTTTTCGGCTGACCAACAAACACACGTCGTTCGCGATGAATTTGCGCCGCTGGATCGACGTTCTGGCGACCCGCCGGGTCCTGGCGCGCCTGTCGAGTTCCCAGATGCAGGACATCGGCTTGACCGAAGTGAGAGCGCTGACGGTTTCCAAACTGCTCGAGCGCGCCTGAACCGGTTGCACGCATCGGCGCGTGAGTCAAAGAAGGCGTGATCTCTTTGCCCTGCTGGTGCGCCCGGCACTGAGCGCGAGGGTGGATACGGCGCCCAGAACGACCGCCCCTCCGGTCATTTCGCTTGCCGACATGGCCTCGCCCATGAACCCCCAGACCCAAAGCGGTGACAGGACACTTTCAAGCAGCGTCAAAAGCGCGACCTCGGCGGCCGGGACGTGCGGCGTTCCCCAGGTGACAAGCCCGATCCCGATCCCGATGGTAAAGGCCCCCATGAAAAGCGAGATGCCAAGGTCATAGCCGGAAATCGCCAGCCCGGAACCGATCGTGACCGCGCAAAGTGCTGCCAGAACGCAAGACAGCACGCCCCCCAGAAACGTGCCGCCCAGAACGTCTTTCTTGCCGCTTCGCCGCGCAACCACCAGCATTGTCGCGAAAAGGGCCGCCGAGGACAACGCGTATGCGTTGCCCAGAGACTGACCAAGGGCAACGCCCTCGCCCGCCATGATCGCAATCCCGACACCAGCAGATGCAATCGTCGCCCAGACCAGCGGCCTTGGTCGTTCGCCCAGCCACACCCAGCCCAGAAAGGCGGCGATCGAGGGCGAGGCCGCCAATATGAACAACGCCGACGCGACCGACGTGTTGAGCAGCGCAAAAACATACGTCCCAAAGGCCAGCGACAGGATGGCACCCATCAGCGCATCGGCCCGGTCAAGCGAGCGAAGAAACCGCATCACCCCGATCCTGCGGCGCAAACAGGCCAGCGTGGCAATCATTCCCGCCAGCGAGAGCGAGCGGTAAGCAAGGATCTGAAACCCGTCCGCCTGATCGACCAGGCGTATGAACAGGGCGGCAAAGCTCATCGCTGTTGCACCCAGCAGGATCAGAATGACCGCGTGGTGTCTGCTCAATATCGCCTCCATCAATCCATCTGCCAGTAAACAAAACGCGGACAGCTTGTAAACGGGGCTTGTTCCGCCGGCGATAAACGCGGCATCAGGCGGCGCAGTTTCACGTTTCGGTACGTGACTCAAATAATTCAGGTGTGGTGTGATGGAACCGCTTGACGGGTCTGGCAATGCCGCATAGAACCGCGCTCACACCACGCAGGACGTGGGTTTCGTCAGTGTGCGGTTGTAGCTCAGTTGGTTAGAGTGCCGGCCTGTCACGCCGGAGGTCGCGGGT
>CAYXNM010000198.1:0-3892 GCA_964466385.1 uncultured Rhodobacter sp.
CTCTGACGACAGCCACGCTGACGGTGGTTCCGGCGGCGGCAACACGAGCCACAGCGGCACAGACAGCGAAACCGATGGCGGCACGGGCGGTGGCTCTGGCGGCGGCGGCGGCGATACATGTGATGAGCCGGGCATAACAGTCAACGGAGGCGCTGACGACGACGTTATTCTCGGCACGAACGGGAACGACACCCTCAGCGGGGGCGGTGGAAACGATACCATCGTTGCAGGCGGAGGCGACGATATCGTCAACGGCGACAGTGGCGACGATGTCCTGTTTGGCGACGGCGACACCGAGGCCGTCAATATGATCCGGAACGGCTCGTTCGAGGATCTGACCGGCCTTACGCCAACGACATACGGATATCTCGGCGTTGGTGGGGTCAATGGCTGGACCACGGGCAACCCGCTCGATCAAGTGGACATTCACGGCGACAGTCGTGGTGGTGTCGCACCGGCGGATGGCAATTACTGGGCGGACCTCGAACAGACCCCAGGCAGCATCACGCTGGGTCAGGACGTGGCCGGTGTGAACGACGGCGAGCTTTACCACCTGTCATTCAGTGCAGGCGACCGTCTGACTGATGACAATACGTTCAAGGTCATCTGGAACGGAGAAGTCGTCGATATTAAGGGAGAAGAAATACTTGATCCCGTAAATGGAGACATGCAGCAATACAACATCACACTTACCGGGGGATCCGGCGACGGCTCCAACCGGATCGAATTCATGGGGCTTGGCGACGATAATCGGCGCGGGGTCTCGATCGACGATGTGAAAATGGTTTCGGTCGCTGATGGTCACTGCGATGGCGACGACACCATCAATGGCGGCTCGGGCGATGACATCATCTATGCCGGGGCGGGTTCTGACACTGTTCATGGTGGAAAGGGCAACGACGTCATCTATGGCGACAACAATGACAACTCCGGCGGCGGCTCTGGCGGCTCCGGCACGGGCGGTGGCTCCGGTGGCTCTGGTGGTGGCGGCGGTACGGGAACCGACCCGGATGCGTGCGATTTGACAGAAGGTGTTGGCCCGAACGGTGACACCATTTATGGCGGTGACGGCAACGACACCATCTCTGGCATGTCAGGTCACGATTATCTCAGCGGTGGTCAGGGCGATGACACGATCTTTGGCGGGACCGGAAACGACAAGATACTTGGTGGCGGCGGGAATGACGATCTCAGCGGCGACGAGGGTGATGATTGCATCGACGGCGGAACGGGTGATGACGTCATCCGCACCGGCGAGGGCTCCGACCGTGTCCAGGGTGGCGACGATCAGGATGTCATCTATGGCAATGGCGGCGATGTCGTCGACGGCGGAAGCGGCGGCAATGATTTCGACACGCTTGTCGTCAGCGACGTGGACCATATCGAATATACCAGTGGTGACAACGAGGATGGTGTCGTTCACTTCAACAACGGCGAAACGCTGGAGTTTGAAGAGATCGAAAACATCGTTCCCTGTTTCACGCCGGGGACCGTTGTCCTGACATCCAAAGGTGAAGTCCCGGTTGAAAAACTCAAGACCGGCGACAAGGTTGTCACACGCGACAACGGCGTTCAGGAAATCCGCTGGATCGGAACAAAGACGCTGAACGGTCGCGAATTGCTGGAAAACCCGCATCTGCGGCCCGTGCTCATTCGCAAGGGATCGATGGGGAACGGCCTGCCCGAACGGGACATGATGGTATCGCCCAACCACCGGATGCTGGTGGCCAATGACCGCACGACGCTCCTGTTTGAAGAGCGCGAGGTTCTTGTCGCGGCCAAACACCTTGTCAACAGCAAGGGCATTCAACAGGTCGATACGGTTGGCACAAGCTATGTCCACTTCATGTTCGACAACCATGAAGTCGTCTTGGGCGACGGCACCTGGACGGAGAGCTTTCAACCGGGTGACTATTCGCTCAAGGGGATCGGCAATTCCCAGCGCAATGAGATCTTCGAACTGTTCCCCGAACTACGGGAAAGCCACGGTCGCAAGGGATACATCGCCGCAAGGCGATCACTGAAACGCAAGGAAGCGCGCCTGCTCCAATAGGCTTCGGCGCGCTGCTACGACGGTCCGGGGGCGGCAGAATTCTGTCGCCCCCGACCTGATGGACGCAAACCACCGTTCCAACAAACACCCGCGCCCGAACATGTGCGTTTCCTGGCCAAAACAAAATCCGCCATGAGCGGTTCGCGTTTGATCTGAACCTTGGAGCCGACGCGAAACAGACAAGGCTTCAGGGGCTTGGCCACGTCATCAGGGCCACGGCTTGGTTTGGGAATATGCAAACGGCGATAGTTTGAGTCTGACTGAATGGAATCGGCAGCACAAAAACGGGGATTCGCGACGAAAGGGCCGCCCTTGGTTGTGCGGATAAACAGGATTTCACCCCAAATCCTGCTTCCGTTTTCTGACCGTCCGCTATATTGGCCGTCTGACCGGGTGGCGCTGATCGCTTGACCCTCTGACGAAAACACGAGCCATAAATGCCTCTATCGGACACCCGCAGATCGACTCGAATGCCCGAACTTGATGGCCTGCGGGCCGTCGCCATTCTGTTGGTGATCGCGTACCACTCGTGGTATTTCCTGCAATTCGCCGTGGTGGAAAAAGAGACGTTCCTTTCCTATTCGGACAGCCTGCCGTGGGTTCTTGGGTTCCTCCGACGCGGCGATGTCGGGGTGGACATTTTCTTTGTGCTGTCCGGCTATCTATTGTCCCGGCAATTGTTCCTGGAACACGCCGGCGCCGGATCAATCGACCTCGTCCGGTTCTACAGAACGAGGGTTCTGCGGATTTACCCGCTCTACCTCACGGCCCTTGCCCTGATCCTGCTTGGCGGCGGCGGCACGTACCGGATGCTCGGAAACATTTTCGCCACGAACATCTGGAGCAACCCTTTTGATATCGTCATACCCTGGTCGTGGTCGCTTTCCGTGGAAATCGAGTTTTATGCGATCGTGCCGTTTTTGATTCCGCTGGCAAGAAACGGGCGCGCGGCACTGACGTTGGTGCTGGGGATCTGCGCGCTGACGCTGATCTGGAACCTCACGCAGTTGGCTGCTCATCCACAGATCGGTCGGTCCTCGCTGATCGAATTCGAACTGCGGGGCGCGCGCGACGACCTTACGCGATATTTTCAATATTTCTATGTCGCGTTCCCCGTGAGGATCGGCCAGTTTGCAATCGGTCTGGGTGCCGCGTGGCTAAGTGCTTTCCGCCCCGATTTGTTTGCGACTGCAACCGGCAAAACGCGCGCCGCGGCAATTCTTCTGGCCGTTGGGACGGCTTTCATCCCGCTTTTTTACAATCCCTACAGCGCGCTGACGGACTTTGCCCGAAACTTTCTGTTGTTTGACCTCGTCTTTGGTCGCCTGGGCTTCGCCATTTCAATCGGTTTGCTCATCGTTCTTATGCGCTCGGGCGTGTTGACCGGTTTCAAAAAGATCTTGGCGTCGCGGGTTCTGGAACCGATCGCGCGATTCAGTTTTGCGATGTATCTTTTTCACCCCATTTTTGTCTATCTCGGCATTATCGTCTGCGTCGGGAAAAGCCCGGGCGAGACGATCAGCCTGTTGCAAAACGCAGGAGTGTTCGTGATTGCTCTTTCAGGTTCTGTCGCGCTGGGCTTTTGCACGTGGTACGCGATCGAACGCCCGGCCATACGATTTGGCCGCCGTCTGGGCCTGAAAACCGCCAAGTCCTGAGGGTTGCCCGTGGTGTCAGGAGCACGGGATCTGATGGGCGCTGGATTTGGCCGACGGGACCATGAACGCCGGGACGACCTGGCAAACGCGAAAAAATGGTCGGAGTGAGAGGATTCGAACCTCCGGCCCCTGCCTCCCGAAGGCAGTGCTCTACCAGGCTGAGCTACACTCCGTGACCGTG
>CAYXNM010000199.1:0-3855 GCA_964466385.1 uncultured Rhodobacter sp.
ACGGGCAGGCGCTGGGCCGGGGCGCTTTCAGCGCCTGTTAACCGGCCCGGGGCAATCGTCAACGTCGCCCGCAGGGCCAACTCCGGTCTTTCTCAGCCACGCAAAAGAGCCAACGAAAACGGCCGGTGGTCTTGTTGCGCCGTTGCGTGCCAGCACTTCCTAGTGGTTCGAATCCTACGGTTCGAACCACTGGATTCTTGCTTGATGGATCAAATTATCACGACATTTGAGTGAGTTGCGCGGAAAGCGCTGCGCCTGCCGGGGGACTCAAATGTCGCGTTCGATCCGCTAGCCAAGAACCTCGGCAACCGCCTGTTTCAACTTGTCGGCGATCTCGTCGGCTTCGTTCCGGGTCAGGCAAAAAGGGGGTGCAAAGCCCAGGATATCGCCCTCGGGCATCGCCCGGCTGATGATCCCGCGCTTCAGCAGGGCACCATTCAGCGCATAGCTCACCTTTTTGTCCGCATCGAAATAGGTGCGGCTCTCGCGGTCCTGAACGAACTCAACCGCCATCAGCAAACCGTCGCCGCGGACCTCGCCCACATTGGCATGCGCGCCGACCGCCTCGATCAGAGCCTTCTTCAGATAGGCCCCCATATTGCCGGCATTCGCGACAAGCTTCAGATCGTCCAGCAGTTTCAGGTTGGCCACACCGGCGGCTGCGGCGATCGGGTGGGCGGAATAGGTCCAGCCATGACCGATCGGGCCAAGCTTGTCGGTGCCCTCTTCCAGCACCTTCCAGAACCGCTCGCTCACAATGGAACCGGACAGCGGCGCGTAGGCCGAGGTCAGGCCTTTGGCGATGGTGATGATATCGGGTTTCATGCCGTAATGGTCCGAGCCGAACATGGAACCAAGCCGGCCAAAACCGGTGACGACCTCGTCGGCGATCAGCAGAATGTCGTGCTTGTCCAGCACCGCCTGAATGGCGGGCCAGTAGCCTGCGGGCGGCGGCACCAGACCGCCGGTTCCCAACGCCGGCTCGCCGATAAAGGCGGCGATGGTGTCGGCACCTTCGCGCGCGATCAGTTCCTCAAGTGCCGCCACGCAATGGGCCACGAATTCCGGCTCGGACTGACCGAGATTCTCGCGGCGATAATAATAGGGCGCCTCGGTGTGGATCACATTGGACAGGGGCAGGTCGAACTTGTTGTGAAACAGCGCAAGCCCGGTCAGCGAACCGGTCATCAGGCCTGACCCGTGATAACCGCGCCAGCGCGAGATGATCTTCTTTTTTTCGGGGCGATCCAGCACGTTGTTGTAATACCACACCAGCTTGATGTTGGTTTCGTTGGCGTCCGAACCGCTGAGGCCGAAATAGACTTTTGACATGTGGTCCGGCGCGCGCTCGAGGATCATCTTGGCCAGCGTGATCGAGGCCTCGGTGCCATGGCCGACATAGGAATGGTAATAGGCCAGTTCACGGGCCTGCGTGGCAATCGCTTCGGCGATCTCCTGGCGGCCATAGCCGACATTCACACAGTAAAGGCCGGAAAACGCGTCGAGCAGACGGTTGCCGTCGCGATCCTCGATATGGCAGCCCGTGCCACCCGTCACGACGCGCTGCGGGATGTTTCCACGGGCGAATTCAGCCAGATGGGTTGACGGGTGGAAAAAGTTTTCGCGGTCCCATTCTTCCAGTTTGTCGTTCTTCAGCATTGTTGTTCCTTTGTTTGTCTTACGCCCAGTCGCGGCAGACGTATTTGATTTCCATGAATTCTTCCATACCCCGTCGTGCCCCTTCACGCCCCAGACCGGATTGTTTGGTCCCGCCAAAAGGGATGGGTGCGCCGGTGACCTTGGTGCGGTTGACGGCCAGCATACCGAATTGCAGGGCCCGGCTCAGGCGGTAGATGCGTTGAGGGTCCGCAGAATGTAGATACGCCACCAGCCCGAATTCCGTGTCGTTGGCACGCGATATCACCTCGGCCTCGGTGTCAAAGGGCGCGATGGCCGCGACCGGGCCGAATGTTTCATCAGACATGATTAACGCATCCTGCGGCACATCGGTCAGAACCGTGGCTTCATAAAAGAGCGGACCCAGGTCGTGGCGTTTGCCGCCACAGGCCAGTTTTGCGCCCGTCTCCAGCGCATTGGCCACATGCTCTTCCTGTTTGAGTACCGCGCGCTCGTTCATCAAGGGGCCGAGGTCACAATCGTCCATGCCCCTGCCAATGGTCAACGCCATGGTTGCAGCGGTGAATCGCTTGCAGAACTCGTCATAGATCGAACGCTCGACGAATATCCGGTTGGCGCCAAGGCAATCCTGCCCGGTGGTCGAAAACTTGGCCTTGACCGCCTCGGTCACCGCGTTTTCCATATCCGCGTCCCTGAACACGATAAAAGGCGCATGTCCGCCCAATTCCAGCACCAGCCGTTTGACCGTGTCAGCGGATTGGCGATAGAGCAGCTTGCCCACCGGCGTTGAGCCGGTAAAGGAAAGCGCACGCACGCGGTTGTCTTTGGTCCAGGGTTCCACGACGGTCGGGGCCGCGCCCGTTACCACATTGAACACCCCGGCCGGAAACCCCGCGCGTTCAGCCAGTTCGGCCAACGCCAGTGCCGAATAGGGGGTTTCGCCCGACGGATGCGCCACCACGGTGCAGCCGGCGGCCAGTGCCGCGGCGGCCTTTCGCGTCAGCATGGCGTTCGGGAAATTCCACGGAGTGATCAGGGCGACAACGCCGACGGGTTCAAGCCACAGTTCGACCTCGGCATCCGGCAGGTGGCTGGTGACGCCTTCGATATTGGGGCGTTTGGCCTCTTCGGCATAAAACTCGACAAAAGCCGCGCCATAGTCGATTTCACCCCGCGCTTCGGACAGGGGCTTGCCCTGCTCGGCCACCATGATCCGTGCCAGGTCTTCCTTGTGCTCGATTATCAGGTCATGCCATCGGCGCAAAAGGCGGCTGCGTTCCTGTGGCAGCAGTTTTGCCCAATCGGCAAAGGCCGCGTGCGCCGCATCCACCGCGGCCGCGCTCATTTCGCCTGAAAGCGCGGCAACCTCGCCAATCAGTGTTCCATCAGCAGGATTGGTTACGGGCAACGTCGCCCTGTCTGCGTCGCCAACCCATTTGCCGGCAACGTATGAAAAATTGCGCAACAGTCGCATGTCTGTGATCGGAACGCCCACGCTTGACCCTCTGCTGACCCTCTGTTTCAACTCCGAAAGAGACTACTGCCCTTCGGAGGGGCATCGGGACTGTAATTCAGACACGAAAGAGAAGAATCATCTTTTTCAGCGCGTTTCGCAGCCATTTCTTTCTATCGCGCCAGCAGTATTTCCAGCGGCGGTACGGTCGAGTATTTGACCGGTTTGGTCACCACATAGGTAAAATACCGCGCCAGGCCGATATTTGCGTCCAGCAGGGTGTCGATCAGGCGCTGGTAGGCGTCGATATCCTTGGTGACCACCTGAAGAAAATAATCCAACCCACCGCCCAAAGACCAGCAGGCCATGACCTCGTCATAACTTTGTATCGCCTTTTCAAAGCGCTGAAACGAGGCGGCGGTGTGGTCTGCCAGTTCCACGGTGACAAAAACGGTGACATGAGGCGCGAGCTTTCTCAGGCTGATCCCGGCCCGGAAGCTTTCGATCACGCCTTCTTTTTCAAGCCGGTTCAAACGGTTCCAGCAAGGCGTGGCCGAAAGGCCCACCCGTTCGGCCAGCGCGGCCTTGGAGATACGTCCCTCGTCCGCCAGAACCCGGAGGATGGCGATATCGCGATTGTCGAGTTTGATCATTGCCCTGCGCATCCTTCATATCCATGCACGCCGACTCTACCACGCCGAGGGCAGGTCTCAATCAAGTTCATGGCCTGTCCGGGGTTGCAAAGACATAAACGAAGAACGCGG
>CAYXNM010000200.1:0-3842 GCA_964466385.1 uncultured Rhodobacter sp.
AAACCGTTGAGGGTGCAAGCCTTCCCAGGGTTCGAATCCCTGTCTCTCCGCCACCCACGCGACACCTCAGAGCACCCCTAAAAAATAATAAGGTGGAAAAGCAACGCCTTATTGGGTTTCGACTTTTCCTTTGATTGAAAGCTTGCAATAAATCCCGCAACATTGCCCGCAACACATGGGAGGTTCTGGAATGCAAATGCACGAAACCCGCCACGTTACCCGGTTCGGTCAAAAATTCAGCATGGTTTTGGTCGAATCTGTGGTCAATGACGTTGCGGTTTATGAGCGCCAAGGCCACGTCCCGGGTCAGGACGCCGCCGCCACCGGGACCAAGTGGTCTGAGCGTGACGCCGCAATCGCGGGTTTTGTGATCCCCAAGGGCAAACACTATCGCCGTTGACCATTTCCTGGCGATGGCCCTGGGGTCACCGCCAACCCACCCCGGAGGCAAGTATGAGTCGCAAGCTACGCAACCACCCTGATTTTGGCCCGGTTTCCTCTCGCGTTTTGGCGCCCCACCGCCCGGGATTGCGCCCGAAATGCTGGTGGAGTCCGCGTGATGGATGATCGCGATTTGAGGCCCCGCCATCACCGCAACCCCGCCCGCCGCGAGCGAATCCTGGACTTTCTTTTAATGGCTTGCACCCATACTGTGGGCGGGCTGACGCTCTGCGCCCAAGGCGTATTTGTCGCCCAATCCTTGGGTTTCGCCGCCTGGTAAGGAGGGGGTTGCAAATGGGGATCGTCAAGGATCGCGGGCGCTATTATTGGGTCAAGCGAGTCCCTAAATGTTACCATGGCCTTGTGCTGGGCAAGGATGGTCAGCCCGTGTCCCAGGTCCGCCAGGCCCTTCACACCGACAGCAAAACAGAGGCCCTCGCAAAAGCGGCCCACATTGAGACCTCACGCCTGGCTGAATGGGAATCCCTGGCGGCTGGTGATAGCGGTTCGGCCCGCGCACACTTTGAGGCCGCCCGAAAACTGGCGCATGTCCGGGGCTTTCAATACCTGACACTTGACGCCTTGTTGGCGTCCCCGGTTTCCGAGGTGGTTGATCGCGTCCGCGCGCTGGGTGGGCCTGGAAATCTGGAATCGCCAGAGGTGGCGCGGGCGGTCCTTGGGGCCGTCCCTGTTGTTTATCCGGACCTGAATATTGTTTTGAACAAATATTTCGACCTGACAAAAACCCGACACTTGCGGAAATCGGCCAATCAGATTCGACGCTGGGCCTTACCAAAGCGCCGGGCCGTCAGCAATTTTCTTAAATCCGTGTTTCCCACGCAGGCCCCACCCATTGATCAGATCACCCGCGCCGACGCCCTGGCTTTTCGCGCGTGGTGGTCTCGCCGGATCGAGGTTGACGGTCTGGCCCCCCAGACGGCCAACAAGGACTTTGGTCACCTGTCTGAGGTCTGGTCAACATGGACAGAATTGACCGCTACCGATCTTGCCAACCCGTTTTCAAAGCTGCGCCTGGACGGCGCGACGCAATTACACCGCCCGCCATTCAGTCGCCATTGGGTTAAGGACCGATTGTTGGCGGGCGATGCACTGCGCGGCCTGAATTGCGAGGCGGCGGATATCCTTTATGTGATGGTCAACACGGGCCTGCGACCTTCCGAAATCACCGACGCCCCGCCAGAGGATTTTTGTATCAACGCCGCGTTGCCTTATATGAGGGTGGCCCCGCACGGGCGCGAATTAAAGGTTTCCCACACCCGCCGGGATATCCCCTTGCTTGGCGTTTCCCTTGAGGCCGCCCGCCGGATCGCCGCGCGCGGTGGTATCAAAAAATATGGTGGAAAGGCGGCGGGCTGGTCTGCGCTGGTCAACAAATTCCTCGGCAACAACGGCCTGAAAGAAACCCCGCGCCACACCGCCTATAGCCTGCGCCACTATGTGGAGGATGCCCTTCTGGCGGCGGGCATTGATGACCGAATCCGCGCCGACATTCTGGGCCACAAATATCACCGCCCGGCGTATGGGGAGGGTGGCGGCCTTCCAGGGCGACGGGCCGCGCTTGAGAAAATCGCGTTGTAATTCGCTCCGCCTCGCCCGGCGCGACCCTCCTGCGCCAGCCGTAATGCGCGATCAAGTCCGCCTTTTCTTTTAACCGCCGCCGCTTCGGCGGCCTCGAGTTTTGGAAACAGGGGCAAAAGCTCGTCTGCACAACGTTCAATGAGTGCTGCCAGTGTTTCCACGGCTGAAGATAGCGCCCCGGGGCGTGGTGTAATTCCGCCTGGCGAGGATTTGGCCGTGTTCCGCTAGTCGATCTGCTGATGAATGGCGATTTTCATGCAATGGCCGAACGTGAGAATGTCAGCACCCGCGAGGCGACCGCGCCATTTTTCTTCAACCTCGTCAGCGCATTGCTGCGCTATGTTGTCGTACAGGATGGAAAATATTGCCCAGGCGTTGTTCTGGCCGCCTCGCGCCGCTGCCTGACCAAAGGCCGCGCCAAAATCCATCTCGCGATTGGCGCGACCTGCGGCTGCAATAACGTCGTCGAAATAGGCTTTCTGGGTTTCGACATCTTCACGGGTGCCGGACCGGTCCTGGTGGCCGCCGATAAAGTGGATGAAATCATAGCCCAGAACCACATCGTGGGCTTCCAGAAACCCGCCGACCGACTCGGCCTGGGCAAGCTCTATGAACGGCACCCAGCCCGGAAAGATGATATCGACCAGCATCAGAACCTTTTGTTCGGGCGCGTAGATATAGATATTGCCGGGGCTGTGATTGAGACCGTGATAGTCCAGTTGCAGCGTCTGCGAGCCGACCGTCAGCGTCAGACTGTCGGTGAAACTTTGCGTGGGCACGGGGCGATCAGGGTCATTCCTGGCGGCCAGATGCGCTGTCGTTTCTTCATGGGCGATGATGATTGCATCTTTGGGGTAAATGGATGCCGCGCCGATGTGGTCCTTGTGCGTATGGCTGTAGATGACATGGGTAATCGGCTCATCCGTCACGCTGGATATCGCCGCCAGAATTTTTTGCCCCATGGGCTGTGGCGCATCAACGGCGATGACGCCTTCGCCAGTGGTCAGAAACATCATCTGATAGATGCCGTCGCCGACCAGATAGAGGCCTCGGCCCAGTTCCTCGACAAAATAGCCGACCTCGGGGTCAATGGCCGGTCCCATGGCTGTTTCGGGCACCGGGGCGAACATGCCATCCTGAGCTTGAGCGCTGCCTAAGGGCAGGACAAGGGACAAGGCCAGAATGGCGATGCTTTTCATTAGGTGTCTCATTTTCGGTCTCCGTTTCGCTGGTCGTTCGGTTGGGCGTTGGCCGACAGAACCCACGGCGCGCGCGGCCATTTCCGGGCGCGTGTTTACGACGCTGCGCGCCGTGTAGGGATGGACGTTTGCGGGCCCGGTCCCCGCCGCCGGATGGTATGCCGGCAGCGGGGCCCGTGGGTCACATGGCGGTGCAGATCATCTGGTTGACGCTGAGGGTCGCCTCATCGCGAATTTCAGCAAGCGCCTTGAAGTCGTCGGTCGCAAAGACATCCTTGATGGCTTGGGCGCTGGGGAATTTGGTTACGCTGATCACCTTAGGGCCACCATCACCCCCCAATTGCTCCATGGTGTTGTAGCGGGCAATCGGCTCACCACCACCTTTGACCAAGAGGGGCATGACCTGTGACGCATATTTTTGCAAAAGTTCCATCTTGGCCGGGTTTGGGATCGATGTGACGACGAGGTAGACGGGAGTATCAGACATTCTGGTTTCCTTGTTGGGTTGGTGGATTTCTTGCTGTCAGGCGACTTTTTCTCTGACCGCGCGGGGCAGTGATGGTTCATGGGTTTCGCGCCACGCGGCATCGTCCAGACAGAACT
>CAYXNM010000201.1:0-3812 GCA_964466385.1 uncultured Rhodobacter sp.
GAGCGCTTGATTGTGGATCAAGAGGCCCCCCGTTCAAATCGGGGCGCTGGTACCACCCTTTCACAGGCAACGACCGTTTCCACGCCAGATACCGGAATGATTGCGCAGGGTCGTTTGGTCGGCCACCGTGTCATGATCCAATGCCCAACCCGGCCCCGGCGCGCGGGATGTTCGCGTTCAGTCGACCAGCAGGTAGGAGACCACGCCTTCGCTGGAAGATGTATCTTTGCACACCCCGAAATCCGCCTCGTCCGAAATCGTGATGTCGCCGTTGGCAGCCACGCGCAGGCCTTCGATCTTGTTGCTCTTGTTCTTGATCGTGACCTTCCCGACGGCTGAGATCGTCAACCCGTAAATCTCGAGCTTCTTTTTGGAACTGAAATCCCCGGCCGTATAGATCTGCACCCCGCCGCCGTCCGCACAATCGTCATCATCACCCAATTCGACTTCCTTGGCCGCATAAACGGACTTGTCCCCGGAATCGCGTGAAATAAGAATAACGTCGCTAAGTACGTCGTTCTTGCCCAACTGCACCTGGCATTCCGACACGATGACCACTTCGGAAATCGAGGTTTCTTTATAGAATTGCGCTTTGCTGCCTGCTGATCCGCCGCACTGAATTTCGTAAATTCGGCCCGGAATGAAGCTGGTGTATTTGACGTCGCTGGCATCCACCGCGATCACCGCCGCAGCCGTGTTGATATAGTTGGGCTGGTTCGCATAGAGCGGATCCAGATAATTGTCTGCAAGTGTTTCGACGTCGGTTGTATACGTCGGGCTGATATCGGATTTTTCCTCGATGATATCGGAATAGGTCAATGTGGCGCTGCTGCTGCCAGTACCCCTGCCAACGAGCGTCGACATGCCCTCCGACCCAGAGAAACTGATGTCGTTGGTGTCGGCGACATAAAGTGTCACGTCATCGTCGAATTCCATGTCCTCGCCAAGATCGGCGCCGGCGTTCCCTTCCACGCAATAGCCGTTGTAATAGTCGCTTTCATCGTCGAATTCCACCGTGCCGTTGGTCGAAATATCCACGATCGCGCAGGTTTCCGAGGCGCGGTAGGCGATGCTGTGAACCTGAATGTTCCAGCTTTCAAACCCCGCGAGGCGCAGAAAGAACGTGGGCACGGCATTCGAATTCTCGCTCGAACGCGTCGCCGTCACCCTGACCGCGTTGGCCGGGGCTCCGGCGGCCGTGAAGGTGCGGGTTTGTGTATCCCATTTTCCAAACTCGACATCGCCCGAACTGATCGCGGTGCTGTTTCCCGAGGCAGAAAGGTTGTCGACAGCCAGTTCAAGCGCGCTTTCAAGCGCGGCGGTTTCGTCGGGCAATTCCATTGCCCCGGCATGTGCCGCCGCATCTGCCGCGGTTTGCAGCATCAGACGTGTCCGCCAGGCGTTGCTGGTATCCAGCGACAGGCCCGAAAACAGCATGATCAGGACCATGAGAACCAACGCCAGATGGGTGACCATGCCCTGCTCGTCGCGCAAGAACCGTTCCAGGATCGGCAGATGGAGGTGTTTCGCTTGTCCCGGCATCATCCCGCGCCCGCTCATTCGGTTTCGACGCGCATGGTGACCGCGGCGGTCACATGATAGGAATTCAACCCCCCCATCGACCCAAGGACGGCGACGTTGCTGAGATAAGTATCCACCGCCACGACAACATCGTCACCCACTGTGACGTCGACCCCATAGTCGAATCCCATATAGGTCAGCTTGGCCAGCGCGTAGGTTTGCGCGGTTGTCGAATTCAGCTCGCCCGTGGACACGCGACGCGCGGTGTCCCGCGCGACGTCCCACATGTTGCTCTGTGTCGCCATGATCACGTTCAGATCGAACGCTCCCACAAGAATCCCCATGATCAATGGCAGCCACAGAACGAATTCAACGGTGGCATTGCCATCGTCGTTTCTGGAAAATCGCCTGAGAAGCCTTCTCATGATGTTCGCCTTGTCACACGCCCCAGCCGGATATTGAATGATCTGCGCCGTTTCTAGGCGCGAAACGTGCCTCGAATTTGAACAAAATGTGGCATTAGCGTGGTGGATGTATTGATCGGGATTGCCGGTTCGGGTATTTTTTTCGTTACTTATTACTATGTTAGGGGATTTCTTGTGTTTCAGTCCCCGGACCGAATACATCAAATGCAAGCCATATTCCCGACGAGACGGAACGTCTTTTAAATTCCGTGTTGTTAATCCGGGGAAAAATGGCGAGAAGATGACTTTCAATGCGTTATGACGGCGATCGGCGTTTCTTGACGGGGAATCGCTGTTCTTTGAGACACTGAGGCGCACGTCTGACACTGTCGTGTCACTATATCCGGGGGTAAACCATGGAACATTCCACAGAGCCGAGTTTTCGGCAATCCGTTGACCTGATGTTCAACCGCGCGGTCGCGCTGATGGATATGCCGCCGGGGCTCGAGGAAAAGATAAGGGTCTGCAACGCCACATACACGGTGCGGTTCGGGGTCCGGCTGCGCGGGCAGATCGAAACCTTCACCGGCTATCGAAGCGTGCATTCCGAACACATGGAACCGGTCAAGGGTGGCATCCGCTTTTCGCTCGGAGTCAATCAGGACGAGGTGGAAGCGCTGGCCGCACTGATGACCTATAAATGCGCGCTGGTGGAAACGCCATTTGGCGGCTCCAAAGGCGGTCTCAGGATCGACCCGCGCGAGTACGAAGAACATGAGATGGAAAGAATCACGCGGCGGTTTGCGTATGAATTGGCGAAACGCGATCTGATCCATCCTTCGCAGAACGTCCCTGCCCCGGACATGGGAACGGGCGAAAGGGAAATGGCCTGGATCGCGGATCAATACGCGCGGATGAATACGACCGACATCAACAGCCAGGCCTGCGTGACCGGCAAGCCCTTGAATGCAGGCGGCATTCAGGGCCGGGTCGAAGCAACCGGCCGCGGTGTGCAATATGCGTTGCAGGAGTTTTTTCGCCACCCTGAAGACGTCGCCATGGCCGGTCTGAGCGGCACGCTCGATGGCAAGAGGATCATCATTCAGGGTCTGGGCAACGTGGGGTATCACGCCGCACAGTTCCTTTCGACCGAAGATGGCGCTTTGATCACCGGCATCATCGAGCGCGACGGTGCACTGGTCAACGACAAGGGAATGAACATTGATGCCGTCCTTGCGCATATCCGCGAAAACGGGGGCGTAAAGGGCTGTTCGCAAGGGGAGTTCATCCCGAAAGGCGCAACCGTGCTGGAAAAGGAATGCGATGTCCTGATCCCGGCTGCGCTGGAAGGCGTCATCAACATGCACAACGCCCAGAGGATCAAGGCACCCCTGATCATCGAAGCGGCCAACGGGCCCGTCACTGCCGGTGCGGATGAAATCCTGCGCAACCGGGGGACGGTCATCATTCCGGATATGTATGCAAACGCAGGCGGGGTAACCGTTTCCTATTTTGAGTGGGTCAAGAACCTCAGCCATATCCGGTTTGGACGCATGCAACGCCGGCAGGAGGAAGCGCGCCACCAGTTGCTGGTGGACGAGTTGCGACGAATGCACACCGCGAGCGGAAACAAAGGAGATCTGTCGGAAGATTTCGTGGACAAGTACCTGCATGGTGCGGGAGAGCTGGAACTTGTACGCTCGGGTTTGGAGGACACGATGCGCGGGGCCTATCAGGCCATGCGTGAGGTCTGGCACGGTCGCAACGACGTCACGGACCTGCGGGTTGCAGCCTATCTCGTTTCCATCGAAAGGGTTGCCGCCAGCTATCGCGCCAAGGAACTTTGACATTGAATTGAGCGGGCTTGACCGGCGCCGCTCACTTCAC
>CAYXNM010000202.1:0-3807 GCA_964466385.1 uncultured Rhodobacter sp.
TGAAATAACCGCGCCCGGCCAGATAGGCAACGCCGCCAAACCCTCCGCTTTCTTCATCCGCCGTTGCCGATATCTCGATCGCGCCGTTGAAATCGGGGGCAGTCTCCAGAAACGCTTCGGCCGCGATGATCGAGGCCGCCAGCCCCCCTTTCATGTCACAGGTTCCGCGTCCGTAGATACGGTCACCCTCGATATCCGCGCCAAACGGATCGCGGGTCCAGCCATTGCCGACCTCGACCACGTCGTGGTGCGAATTGAAGTGTACGCAATCTCCGGCGTGCGCCCCTTCGCGATGTGCCACGAGGTTCCATCGCGGATAGGCGTCGCTGTCACCGGGCGATCCCTCCGCCCGGATCAGTTCGGTTTCAAAACCGGCCTTGCGCAGGCGTTTGTCGAGATATTCACAGATTTCGCGGTAATGGGTTCCCGGCGGGTTCAGCGTTGGAATGCGCACCAGATCCTGCGTAAGCGAAATCAGCGATTCGCGCCTTGCGTGAACGCGGTTCGGGATGTCTTGAGCGGGCGATTGAGAGAGCACGTCTTCCTCCGGCACCGGCAGTACGGTCGCGGGAATACTGCGCCCAAAGGCGATCCGGGCGCAAGGCCGGATCCGTTTGGCTCCCCACGTTCGGCCTGACGGGATCGCGCGTTATTTCCGGCGCCACGTTCCCAGCCACGCAGCCATCCGTGTGAACACGCCGCTGGCCTTTTCCTGCGCTGCGCTGGCCTCGTCTTCAACCTTGTCCCAGGCCTCGCCCATGTCTTCGAGAACGGGATCGATGCGCCGGGTGCGAAACTTTTGGATCGCGCGATAGATGCGCAGCATGATCAGCGCCAGAAGGATCAGAAAGATGATGTTGAACCACGGGATGATCGTTGCGTTGGGGCTGTCCACTTCGCGGATATTGACCGCATTGGGATAGATCGACCCAAAGATGATACGCCAGCCGTAATGCGTGACAACGGCATAACGTGGTTCGGCTTTGGTGGACACAAGATCGGCAGCCTGTGCCTGTAGGTTCGATGTGTCGAACTTGAAATAGGGCGGCCAGCCCCAACCTGTGTCCTCGTTGCGGAAAACCATGATCCCGCCATCAGGGTAAGAGGCATTGATCAGCCGCAGGTCGCGATTGACCCCTTCGGTGTTGCCACTGTCGGGTTGGGCAAAAAAGATACGGTTCCAGCCGGAAAAATCCTGGCGGATCACCTCGGTTCCCGTGATGCGCACGATATCGTGCTGTGGCAGCGTATAGTGGAAAAACCCCAGTACGATCAGGGTAATAAGGGAAATCAACGTCCATTTAACGGTTCGCATCGATGCGTCCTTCACATGAAATTGGTCACATAGACCAGTGTGGCCACGATAATCAGAGGTATGATGTAAACGCCGAGTATCAAGCGTCGCCGCAGCGAAGTTTCATATTCGACCAGTCCCTGGCGTACGAATTCATCGCGATCTCCTCCGGGTTGATCCTTGTCGAATTCTTCTTCCAGCGCGCGGCGAACGCGCCAGCGCTGACGAATGGACAGGTAGAAATAAACCACCGTCAGGATTGCAAACGCGATCAGGAAAAGGCGGATACCCCCGATCATGGGTTCCCCCTGACAGCACCCCAGGGACCGACACGCCGAACCAGATTTTCGACCGGTTCAGGTGCGGGCGGGGGTTGTTCCATACCCGGTTCTGGGCCGAATAGCTCGGCCCGCGCGCCGGCTTTGTCGATGGCGTATTCCCCTGAAAGGAAGTCCACGACATAGGATTTCTTTTCGCCACTCCAGCCTTGGTAGGCGCGATAAAAGGCCTCCTTGTGGCAGATGAACAACTGGCGTACATCCATGGGCGTCAGTTCCGCCAACATCATGTTGACCAGATCGCGGTCCTTTCCCTGCGCGGCGCGCAGAGTATAGAAATAGGCCGAATGGTCCGGCGGGATGACCGGGGCGCGGGTTCCGTTTTCCAGCGCGCGCAGCAAATCCCGCAAAGCGTGAAACGTATCGGGCAGTTCGGCCAGATGCCGCCTTGCGGCGCTGCGCAATTCGCGCCTGTCGACGTTTGTCAGGTCTTCGCCAAAACGCGCGGCGGTGTCGACGATGATAAAGTCGAGCCGCTGGCGCAACAGCGCGACGGCATCAAGGTTCCGCGCCGTCAGGATGCTTTCGACAAGCTGGTTTTCCGCCAGAAATCCCGCAACGCCAAGACGGTCGGAAAACGTATAGACCCGTTCGATCGGCAGGGACTCGTGACCCGCGCGGGTATCGCCAGCAAGAACAGCCGCCGGTCCCGGAACGTCGCGAAAGATGTAGATGCCACCAAAATGCGAGGTGTGAAAGTTGTCCTGCTCAAACGTCGCGGTTTTCAGTGTCACGGGATTGCGCACGATATCGCCAGAGACCCGCGCCAGTTCGATCATGTCCGCGATCAGGACATCGTCCCACCAGGCGTCCGGCTCGGACTGGAAACGGTCGATCTTGTCCAGCAATTCGCGCGCGTCGGCAACGTGGTTCTGGGTCGTGTCGGCCTCGATCTCGACCTGGCGGATCTGGAAAAGCCGGGCGGGATCGCTGACCGCGTAAACCGAATTCACAAGCTCGCCCGCGACGGCATCGCGCGCTGTAAGTGCGAAGAGCTGGGGTTCGTTTTGCTCGATGAACCGCGTCAGGATATCGCGCGAGGTCGAGAACTGCGCGTTCAGCAGCGGCGCGGTTTTCTGGCGCGTTGACAGCAGGATGAACTGCCGGTTGCAGCCATTGGGATTGAGGTAAAGATCATCGCCAAGCTCGTCCCCGATTTCCGGGCTGTAGCCGGAAATGTCCACATGGAAATCCGTCAGCTTGGTTTGTTTGCCGGTCAGATGCTTGAGCGCGCGGTTGTAACGCTCGACCAAAGCGGTCGAAGTGACGGGAAACAGATTGCCATACATCAACCCGGCTTTGATCAGACGCATCATGGCAGGCGCCCCGAAATGGGCATCGTTTCGCCCATTAAGTCGTTGATATTGCCGTGATTAATGAGTTGCGAATGTCTGCGAGCGGTTACCATGTCACCCCTCTCCCCCATCGCTTTTTCTTAGCGCATAGACCGCCGCATACCAAAGGCCCGAGAAGATCAGCAGGAATTTGACGGCCCCCGCAACACCGGCAAGTTTCAGGAAGGCCCCCTGATCAAGGATCGAGTTATAAAGCACCGTGACCGCGACAAAGATGATGCCGGTGACCGACGCCAGGATCAGCGCATAAAGAAAGGCGCGCGACACAAGGGTTTTCGGGCCGGTCCAGCCCTTGTGACTTTTGGTCGTGACCCAATGCGCCATGACGATGCCGCCCCCTGAAAAGAGGATGAGGACGAGCCAGTTAAGGATGGGGGTCATGGCGTTGCCTCCGCGGCGAAGCAGAACAAGGGTCGCGCCCGAGACTGGGAGGGCGTCCTCCCCTCAAAAGCAAGACGCACCCGCACACCCCAACGAAACGCCGCGTACATCGCCAACGCTGCAAAGCGCCCTCCGTCGTCCCGAAAGCACGCCTTTTGCGTGACGGGCAGGCTCGGGCGCGGCCCGACCTGTCGGTCGTGCGGACGGGATTGGTTGACGCCCCTATAATGTTGCCGCCCCAACAGGCCATCGCGCGGACCTCGGGGTGGGTGCAAAGCGCCCTCCCCATGGGGGAGGTCCGGGCGCTGACCGGGCCGCAAGCGCCCCGGTTTGGGATGGTGGTGTTTCGGGACACTCAAATGTCTACACCCCGTTTTTTGGCATACCGCCGTTTCGCCTCTTCCATCCGCCCCATTTCCCGCACCGCATCCTCAATCGC
>CAYXNM010000203.1:0-3799 GCA_964466385.1 uncultured Rhodobacter sp.
GGGCCGGGGCGCTTTTTGGCGCCTGTTAACCGGCCCGGGGCAAATCTCAACGTCGCCCTCAGACCAGAAGCGGTGTTTCTCACCCACCGAAATGGGCCAACGAAAACGGCCGTTGGTATTAGCACCCTTTGCGCAAATAGACCCAGTCATCGTCCTGGCGTTTGATCCAGGCGGTGAAAAACCCGCCATCCAGCACGACTTCACACCAATGCTCGTTCGAGTTGAACGCCTTTTCGCATTTCTTGATCTCGCGGCAGCTTCCGTTCGCCACGCTTTCGTTGCCAGCAATGCCGCGCCCGCCCGAAAAGGGAAAGGTCGGCTGGTCGGCGAGGATTTCAACCCTCATCGTCTGGAACGTCGGGATGGACGGGTCTTTGAGGTCCTGCGCAATGGCGCAACTGCGGTTGTTGGCATAGCGCACGCAATTCGCGCCGCTGTCGTCGGTCGTGGCGTTGCCGCCAAGATTGATGGTGACGCTTGACGAGGCCGATTTGAACATTGTCGCGGGTTCACCGTCGCCGATCATCCCGTCCATCGTGTTCTTGCCTGTCTTGTCAAACGATCCCAGCATCGGGCCTTTCGCCTTCCTGCGGGTGAAAAGGATCATCTCCGCGCGGGATTCGTCCGTGTAGACAAAGGATTTCACCTTGCGCATCAGCTTGCCACAGCCGTTTTTTCTTTTGACGGTGCCCATGAGCGTGGCCGCGTCATAATCAAGAACGATCGTGCATTTGCCGCCGTCCCAACTGACCTGCCAGGTTTCCTTTGTCTGGTTGGCCGCACGCGCCACCGTGGCCATGTTCAAAAAGGCAAGAGCAACCAGAACCCATTTCAATACGCGCATTTTCATTCCTCATCCAAACAGTCAACGTTGACACGGTCGATAAAGCAATTCGCCCCGGCGTCAAACCATGCTTTCAGAAAATCCCGCTGGCTGGCATTCCTGCCACGGCCAAAGGCGGGTACTGCTCTGCGGTGAAGCGGTGCTGATGCACGGGAACAACGCCGCCTTTGGCTTGGCCGTCCACGCGCTTCTCTGCCCTTTCAACCCGATCCCCGATCCTGTAGCAGGGCGGGGAAATCTTTATCCGCCGGGGCTGGTATGCGCATTCTCATCACCAATGACGACGGGATCAACGCGCCCGGTCTTGGCGTGCTGCACGCCATCGCGACCGAGCTTGCCGGGCCGGACGGGCAGGTCTTTACCGTTGCCCCGGCGTTTGAACAATCCGGGGTGGGACACTCCATCTCTTACACCCGCCCGATGATGATCGCGAAACTCGGGGCCGCCCGGTTCGCCGCGGAAGGGTCACCGGCGGATTGTGTGCTGGCGGGACTGTTTGACGTGATGGCGAACGCGCCGCCGGATCTTGTCCTTTCGGGCGTCAACCGGGGCAACAACTCCGCTGAAAACACGCTGTATTCAGGCACGGTCGGGGCCGCGCTCGAAGCCGTTTTGCAGGGCATCCCCGCAGTTGCGCTTTCCCAGTATTTCGGGCCTTCCAATGCGGGGCTTGACGATCCGTTCGAGGGCGCGCGCGCCCACGCCGTCGCACTTCTGCGCACGCTGATCGATCAGGGTGTCTGGGCCGACCGGGACTACGGCGTTTTTTACAACGTCAATTTCCCGCCCTGTCCGGCGATGGACGTCAAAGGCGTCAAGGTCGTGTCTCAGGGGTTCCGGCGCGGAACCAGTTTCGGGGTGGAGCCGCATTTTTCGCCTTCGGGCCGGAAATTTCTGTGGGTCAAGGGCGGCGCGCAGCACGACCCCACGGATCCGGGCACGGATGTCTGGGCCAACCTTGACGGATATGTTTCGGTTACACCCATGCGCGCAGACCTGACCGCGCATGAAACCCTGCCTCAAATTGCCGGGCTTTTCCCAGAGTCAACTGAATGAGCCTGAGCGCCGAAACCCAGATGCAGTTCCTTTTCACGCTGCGGTCGCGTGGCGTCACGGATGCGCGGGTGCTTGGGGCCATGGAAAAGGTCGACCGGGGCCGCTTTGTGCAGGGCCTGTTTGCCCAGCGCGCCTATGAGGACCGCCCCCTGCCCATCCCATGCGGTCAGACGATCAGCCAGCCCTCCGTGGTCGGGTTGATGACGCAGGCCCTTGACGTGACACCGCGCAGCAAGGTGCTGGAGGTCGGCACCGGGTCCGGGTATCAGGCGGCGATCCTCGGATATCTGGCGCGGCGGGTCTATACGGTTGAGCGGCACCGTGAACTTGCCCGCAACGCGCGGCAGATCATCGAGAGCCTGGGACTGGTCAATGTAACCACGATGACCGCTGACGGGTCGCTCGGCCTGCCTGATCAGGCGCCCTTTGACCGCATCCTGCTGACCGCCGCGCCCGAAGACCCCCCGGCCAACCTGATCGATCAATTGCAGCCGGGCGGCATCATGGTTTTGCCCGTGGGCCAGTCGGACGCGGTGCAGCGCCTGATAAAGGTGCGGAAAACCGCCGAAGGGCTGGATTATTCCGAGCTTTGCGACGTTCGTTTCGTCCCGCTGGTTGAAGGGATCGCGTAAGGCGCGTATCTTGTGCGCACGTCACGGATATTGAAAACGGGTGCGGGCGATGAAATCGAGGTTTGACAATCGGGCAACGCGTGTCCTTGGCGGTCTGTTGCTGGGCGCGTTCACACTCAGCGCATGTGACGCCGGGCTGGGCATCGAAAGCTACAATTTGCGCGGTGGCGACCCCACCGTGAAAACCGCGCCCCGCCCCAAAGCCGACGCGCGCGGCATCATTTCCTATCCAAACTACCGGATGGTCGAGGCCCGCGCCGGCGACACCGTCGCCACGCTGGCAAAACGGATCGGGATCGAGGCCGGCAAGCTGGCGTCGCACAACGGGTTGAAATCGGATCAAAAGTTGCGCGGCGGCGAATTGCTGGCGCTTCCGTCCGCCGCGACATTGGGAAGCGGCATCGATATCAGGGCGATCGCCTCCAACGCGATCGAAACGGCGCCAAAACCCGACACGAAAACAGGCGGCGCCGGGGCGTCCGGCATCGAACCCATTCGCCACCGCGTCGAACGCGGGGAAACGGCCTATTCCATCGCGCGCCTTTATGATGTTTCGGTCACGGCGCTGGCATCGTGGAACGGGCTTGGGCCGGACCTTGCCGTGCGCGAGGGACAGCAACTCCTGATACCTATCGTGGAAAGTCGTGAAACACAGGATGTCGCGATCGTCCAACCCGGCAAGGGGTCCGCAACGCCGGTTCCGCCGAGCGCCTCAAAACCGCTGCCCAAAAAGGTCAAGACCGAACCCCTGCCGCCCTCGCCGAAGCTGGGGCAATTCAAATCCGACGATAGTTCCCGGAAATTCCTGACGCCGGTTCAGGGGAAGATCCTCAAACCCTATTCCGGCAAGACCGGCGGCAACGAGGGCATCGATATCGCCGCATCCGCCGGGGCTGCGGTCAAAGCGGCCGAGGATGGCGTGGTTGCGCTGATCTCCAAGTCGGTCGGATCCAACACCATCGTCTTGCTGCGCCATGCGGACAATATCTATACGGTTTACGCCAATGTCTCTGACGTCAAACTGAGCAAGGGACAGAAGATCAAGCGCGGTCAGCGCCTTGGCGCCGTTTCCAAAGGCAGCCCGTCCTATTTGCACTTTGAAGTCAGGCGCGGCACCCAAAGCGTAGACCCGGCGCCGTTCCTTTAGGGTCTGTTGAGCAAGAACGGATCAGACGGAACCAGTCTGATCCTGGGATTTTTCTCATACCATTGAATCTGGAGCAAAATTCTTTTTCAGATTGATTCAAACTGAAACGATTTTGGTCTA
>CAYXNM010000204.1:0-3738 GCA_964466385.1 uncultured Rhodobacter sp.
AGCTTGCCCCTTCTGAACGCCGGTCTCACTCGCGCTGGCGCAGGACGCGGGCGGGCTGCGTGGAGAGCGGGCGCAAGGCAAACAGCAATCCTGCAACCAGCGTAATGACCGCGCCCCCAAGGACGATGACAAAAGCCGAAACAGGCTCGAACGTATAGGAAAGGTCCATCACGTAGACCATCACCGCCCAGCCCGACACGGCACCTGCAAAGATCGCAACCAGCCCCGCCGCTGCGCCCATCAGCGCCGAACGGATCGCAAAACTCAGGAGAATGCGCGCCCTCGACGCCCCGAGGGTCTTGAGGATCGCGGCTTCGTATTCCCGCGCCCGTTCCCCGGCAGCAGCAGCCCCGATCAGCACGACAAACCCCGTCAGCAACGTGGCCAGCGCCCCCAGCGATGTCGCTGCGGCCAGCCCTGAAAGCGCCCCTGCGACCCTTTCAATCGCTTCGCGCACGCTGATGGCGGTGATGTTGGGAAAACGTTCCCCCAGATCGCGGAGCAGCCCAGCCTCGGCACGGGGTTTTGCATATACCGTCGAGATGAATGTGTGCGGCGCGCCCGCAACCGCACCGGGGTTCATGGTCAGAACGAACCCGATCCCGGCGGAAGAAAAGTCAACCACGCGAAGGCTGGTGATCGTGGCCTGGATATCGCGGCCAAGGATATTGACGGTCAGCCGGTCGCCAACGTCCAGCCCCAGTTCAAGCGCCTCGTCGCGGGAAAAGCTGATTTGCGCGGGCCCGGTGTAATCCTCGGGCCACCAGGCACCTTTCGTGATTGTCGTACGCGGCGGAGGGCGCTTTGAATACGTAATGCCGCGATCCCCGGTAATGACCCAGTGATCCCCCGCAACCTCGCGCGCGGGGCGCCCGTTGATGCGGGTAATGACGCCACGCAGCATGGGGGCCGTTTCAACACGGCTGACATCGGGGTCGTTCCGGGTTCTTTCGGTAAACCCCTGCAACTGGCCCTTCTGGATGTCCACAAAGAAGAATGCCGGGGCCACGTCTGGCAATTCATCCGTGATCGCGTCGCGCAGATTGCCATCTATCTGCCCGACCGACGCCAGCACGGTCAATCCAAGCCCGAGCGACAGAATGACCGGCATCGCCTCGCTCGCCGGTCCGCCAACCGCGCCCAGAGCCATGCGCAAAGCCGTGCGTCCCTGCACCGCTCTGGCGCGGGCAACCCGGTGGGCACCCAGCCGGATCGCAAACGCCGCGACCACGAGCACGCCGAGCGCACCAAGGATGCCGCCAAACGTCCACATCACCAGCCAGGGCACGCTGGCATACCAAAGCGCAACGCCGAACAGCGCCAGAAGCAGCGCCACCATTGCCCCGAGATAGCGCCACGCAGGCAGGACAAACCGGCTGCTGATCGCGTCGCGAAAAAGCGAAGCGGGGCGAATGTCGCGGCTGCGCGCCAGCGGCCAGAGCGTAAACAGCGCCGCCGTCAGCGCGCCATATGCCGCCGCCTCGACAAGCGGGGCCCCATGAACGGAAATCTCCACCGGCAAGGGCAACTGGCTGGCAATCAGTGGGGCAAACACAACCGGCAAAAACGCGCCCAGCCCCAGCCCCAACGCAATCCCAAGCACCGCCAGCGCACCGATTTGCAGAAAATAGATGCGAAAGATCATCCGGCTGTCTGCCCCCAGCGTCTTAAGCGTGGCGATTGTCCGGGTCTTGGTTTCAAGATAGGTGCGCACCGCCGATCCGACGCCGATCCCGCCAACAGCCAGACCGGCCAGCGCCACCAGCACCAGAAACGACCCCATCCGGTCGACAAACGTTTCAATCCCCGGAGCGCCGCTGCGTTTGTCGTGCCAGCGCATGCCGGTGTCACGAAACCGACTGAGGGCATCCAGCTTTATCGCCTCCAGATCGCCGCCCGGTCGCAGCAACATCCGATAGCGCGTTTCAAACAGAGAACCCGCCGAGATCAGGCCCGAGCCGGAAAGATCCTCCTCCAAGACAATCGAGCGTGGTCCCAGCCCGAACCCCTGCGAAGCGGAATCCGGTTCGCGCACCAGAATCGCGGCCAGGCGGAATTCCTGCGTGCCGAGCAAAAACCTGTCACCGGGCAGCAGTTGCAGGCGATCCGCAAGAACCGGGTGCATGATCGCGCCGGGAACGCCATCTTTTCGCGCAAAAGCTTCGGTCAGCGGCATGTCGGGGTTCAGGATCGTGTGGCCGACCAAAGGATACGCATCGTCAACAGCCTTGACTTGCGTCAGCCCGCGCGCCCCGCCCCGGACCACCGCCATCGAACGGAAATCGACGATCTCGGATATCTGACTGGCCCGGTCTGACATAAAGGCGCGCTCCTGTTCCGAAGCGAACCGGTATGTAAACTCCATTTCCGCATCGCCGCCCAGAATGGTGGCGCCTTCGCGGTGCAGACCCTGTTCAATCGAGGTCCTGACCGAGCCGACGGCGGCAATGGCCGCGATCCCAAGCGCAAGGCAGGCCAGAAATATCCGAAAATTCCGCAACCCCCCGCGCATTTCCCGCCGGGCGATGCGCGCGGAAACGGGCACCCTCATTCGGCGGCTCTCCGGTCACCGGCCGGCACGATCGCCCCGTCGCCGATCCGGACCACACGATCACACCGTGCCGCCAGATCCGGAGCATGGGTGACAAGCACGAGGGTCGCTAAGAGCCGCGCGCTGAGCGAAAAGAGGTAATCCACCACCGCCGCCCCATTGGCCGCGTCAAGGTTGCCCGTCGGCTCATCCGCCAAAAGGATCGCAGGTTCCGTCGCCGCCGCGCGGGCCAGCGCGACCCGTTGTTGTTCCCCGCCGGAAAGCTGCGCGGGGTAATGGTCGATCCGCGCCGCAAGGCCAACGCTATCCAGTTCCTCGCGCGCGCGTTCAAAAGCGTCACGCCGCCCGGCCAGTTCCAGCGGAGTCGCGACATTTTCAAGCGCGGTCATCGTGGGAATGAGGTGAAAGGACTGAAAGACGATGCCCATTGTGTTACGCCGGAAAGCCGCCAGCCTGTCCTCGCTCATCGTGCCGAGGTCTTGCCCCAGCGCCGTCACACGCCCGCTGGTTGCCCTTTCCAGGCCGCCAAGAAGCATGAGGAGCGAAGATTTTCCCGATCCGGACGGCCCCATCAGCCCCACCGTCTCTCCCCGCTCGACATCCAGCGAAATACCTTTCAATATGCTCACGGGACCGGCGTTCCCCTTCAGCGTCAGGTTCACATCTTTCAGGGAAAGGACAACATCGTTCATGCAGGGTAGGCTCCGGTTAGCGTGGTTCCAATATGGGCGCTGTTCTGGGATAGGCAAGCTTTTGCTGCCTGTTCTGTTGATACTGATATGCGCCCCTGCCGTGAAGAGCGAAACGCTGACGATCGCGGCCCTTGGCGACAGCCTGACCCAGGGATACGGCCTGCCGGTCAAGGACGGTCTGGTTCCCCGGCTGGAGGCATGGTTGCAAAACGACGGCCTGGACGTTCATATCCTGAACGCCGGTGTCTCGGGCGATACGACTGCGGGCGGTCTTGCGCGTGCGGACTGGACCATGACGGCTGATATTGACGGGGTCATCCTGTTGCTTGGCGGAAACGATTTTCTGCGCGGCGTCGATCCTGGGGAAAGTGCGGCAAACCTGTCGGGCATCCTGACGGCGGCACAATCGCACGGTTTGCCAACGCTCTTGGTTGGCCTGCGGGGCGGCAGCAATTACGGGCCCGACTATCAGGCGGCGTTCAACGCCATGTTCCC
>CAYXNM010000205.1:0-3713 GCA_964466385.1 uncultured Rhodobacter sp.
CGCGGGGCAAAGGTCGGAACCAAGCTGCTTGACAGGATCGAAAGCGAAGCGCGCGCGCGCAACCTGCCCAGCCTGCGTCTGGAAACAGGGGACAAACTGGCAGCAGCGCAAAAGCTTTACCTCGCGCAGGGTTTTGTGCATCGAGGCCCGTTCGGAGGCTATCCGGCCGACCGAAACAGCGTTTTCATGGAAAAGATGCTGTAAGGGTCCGGGATGCACCTGCTCGCCGCCCAACCCGGAATGATCGCTGATGGCAGCGACCCGGTCGATCTGGGTCAATCCCCGGCTGATCTCGTTTTTATCAGCGCCGCCGACACGGAACTTGCCGCGCTGAGCGAGGCGCGCGCCGATCTTGGCGATCAGGCACCGGCTTTGCGTCTGGCCAATCTCGGCCATCTGACCCATCCCATGTCTGTCGACCTTCATATCGACCAATGCGCGGCACGCTCGCGCCTTGTGATCGCGCGGGTCCTTGGTGGTCGAGGCTACTGGGATTACGGTCTGACACAATATGCCGCCCGTCTGGGGGCGGCCGGTGTTCCGTTTGTGGCGCTGCCGGGCGATGACAAACCGGATGGAGAGTTGCGTCGACTCTCGACAATCTCTGACGATGATTACACCGCACTTTGGTCCTATCTGGTTGAAGGCGGCCCCCAGAACGCGAGCAATTTCCTGCGCTATGCTGCGGCAATGCTGGCGGGGGATGACAAACCGTTGCCTGCGAAACCTCTGCTGCGGTCGGGTGTTTACTGGCCGGGATCAGGCATCGCTGACCTTGAAACGGCCCGGCACGACTGGATCGAAAATGCGCCGGTCGTACCCATCATCTTTTACCGCGCGCTGGTGCAAGGCGCAGGTCTTCACCCCGTCAATCGCCTGATCCGGGCGCTCATGCGTCGCCGATTGAACCCCTTGCCGGTTTTTGTTGCGTCGTTGAAAGACGATCTTTCGGCGGCAACATTGCAATCCCTCTTTGAAGCAGCGCCACCTTCGGTTATCCTCAACGCGACCAGTTTTGCGGTGGGGTCGCCGCATCAGGGCGAGGGATCACCACAAAACCCCCTGACCGCCACTTGGGCAAACGCGGCCCCGGTTTTTCAGGTTGTCTTCTCGGGGGCCACTGAACAAAGCTGGGCGGACGGTCTGGCCGGTCTAAGCGCGCGTGACATTGCCATGAATGTCGCTCTGCCAGAGGTGGACGGGCGCCTTTTGTCCCGCGCGGTCTCGTTCAAATCCGAGGCGTTCTTTGACGAAGCCTGCGAATGCCCGATTTCAGCCTATCGCGCCGTCGGTGACAGGATCGACTTTGTCGCTGACATGGCCGCGAACTGGTCAAAACTGCGCCACACAAAGACGCAGGATCGAAAAATTGGCCTGATCCTTGCCAATTATCCCAATCGAGACGGACGTTTGGCAAATGGCGTGGGCCTTGATACGCCCGCATCGGTCATCCATGCGATCACGCAGCTTCAGAATGCAGGCTACCGGATCGACGCGGCCCCGACCGATCCCGATGCGCTTATGAAAGCGATCATGGAGGGCCCGACGAATTGGTTGACCGACCGCGTTGGAAAATCCTCAACCGGCGCGCGCCTGACCTTGGCGGATTACCTGACACATTACGAGCGCCTGCCCTACGATGTCCGTCGCGCGGTCGAGGACCGCTGGGGCCCCCCGGAAAACGACCCTTTCATTGTTCCCCAAATACTCGATGCGCAGGGCCCTGCCGAAGGCGGCGCCTTTTCCCTGTCAATCCACGAATACGGCAACCTCACGATCGGCATCCAACCGGCGCGGGGCTACAATATCGATCCCAAGGAAACCTATCACGATCCCGATCTGGTCCCGCCGCACCATTATTTCGCCTTTTATTTCTGGATGCGGCACGCATTTGGGGTCAACGCGCTGGTCCATATGGGAAAACACGGCAATCTGGAATGGCTGCCGGGGAAATCCGTCGCCCTGTCAGAAACCTGTTTCCCCGAGGCTGTCCTGGGCCCGACGCCCAATATCTACCCGTTCATCGTCAACGATCCCGGCGAAGGCACGCAAGCCAAACGCCGCGCGCAAGCGGTTATCATTGACCACCTGACGCCCCCCATGACCCGCGCGGAAACCTACGGGCCGCTCAGCGATCTCGAGGCGCTGGTCGATGAATACTACGAGGCCGCCGGGGTGGACCCGCGTCGCCTGAAACATCTGCGGCAAGAGATTTTGGCTCTGACCTCGGCCACCGGGCTGGACGCCGACGCGGCGATGGAGGGGCAGGACGAGGCTGCCGATCTTGCGAAACTGGACGCCTATCTTTGCGATCTGAAAGAGGCGCAAATTCGCGACGGTTTGCATGTGTTCGGCCAATCGCCCCAAGCAAGACTGGAACGCGATCTGGTCGCAGCCCTTGTGCGCGTGCCCCGAGGAACCGGCAATTCGGGTGAGGCCTCGTTACAGAGGTCGATTGCTGCAGACCTTTCGCTGGGCTTTGATCCGCTCGACTGTGATATGGCGGCCCCCTGGACCGGCGCGCGCCCGGAAATCCTGACGCGCCAAAGCGCCGCGCGGTGGCGGTCGGCGGGTGACACGGTCGAGCGTATCGAATTGCTGGCCGCGGCCCTGATCGACAGCGCCGCTACGGACGAAGCCGTCGCGACACCCGGACCAGCCTCCGCCGCCGTTCTTAAGGAGATTAGTGCCAACATCCTGCCAACCGTCAGGGCGTGCGGCACGGACGAAACGACGGGTTTGCTGCGTGCTCTTGATGGTCGTTTCATCCCCACCGCGCCGTCGGGCGCGCCGACGCGCGGGCGGCTGGATGTCCTGCCCACGGGGCGCAATTTTTACAGTGTCGACAGCCGCGCGGTGCCAACGCCCACGGCGTGGAAGCTGGGTTGGAAATCAGCCAACATGCTGATTGAAAAGCATCTTCAGGATCAAGGCGACTGGCCGCGCGCCTTGTTGCTGACCGCTTGGGGCACCGCAAATATGCGCACAGGCGGGGACGATATCGCGCAGGCATTGGCCCTGATGGGGGTCAAGCCGCAATGGGATAACGCCAACCGGCGCGTCACAGGGTTTGAGATCCTGCCTCTGTCCGTCCTTGATCGGCCGCGCGTTGACGTGACCTTGCGCATCTCGGGCTTTTTTCGCGACGCGTTTCCCCAGCTGATCGATCTTGTTGATAGTGCCGCGCGCGCGGTGATGGCGCTCGATGAACCGGACGACATGAACCCCGCAGCGCTGCGCGCGCGAACCGAAGGCGCATCGGGCCAGCACCGGGTCTTTGGGTCAAAACCGGGGGCCTATGGCGCCGGATTGCAGGCGATGATTGATGAACGCCTCTGGACCGACAAGGCCGATCTGGCCGAGGCTTATCTGGAATGGGGCGGCTACGCTTACGGTCAAGGCTCTGAGGGGCGGGCGGCCAAAGCTGCGCTGACAACGCGTCTGAAGCAGGTCGAAGCGGTGGTTCAAAATCAGGATAACCGCGAGCATGATATTCTGGACAGCGACGATTATTACCAGTTCGAAGGCGGCGCGGCGGCGGCCGTTTCGGCCCTTCAAGGCCGCGACAGGCCGATTTATCACAACGATCACTCGCGCCCCGAACGCCCCGTTATCCGAACGCTGGATGACGAGATTGGCCGCGTCGTCCGGTCCCGCGTCGTCAATCCCAAATGGATCGACGGGGTAAAACGCCACGGCTACAAGGGCGCCTT
>CAYXNM010000206.1:0-3697 GCA_964466385.1 uncultured Rhodobacter sp.
GCGGTCGCCCGCCACATGATTGCGCGCGGTCAAGGTGGAAAAATTATCAATATGGCCTCACAGGCCGGTCGGCGCGGCGAGTCACTTGTGGCGGTTTACTGCTCGACCAAAGCTGCCGTGATTTCACTGACCCAATCCGCAGGTCTGAACCTCATCGGGCATGGTATCAATGTGAACGCAATTGCCCCCGGCGTCGTTGACGGCGAACACTGGACCCATGTTGATGCAATGTTCGCCAAGCTGGAGAAAAAGAAGCCAGGACAGAAGAAAGCTGAGGTCGCAGCAAACGTGCCTTATGGCCGTTTCGCGACACCAGATGACCTGACCGGGATGGCCGTGTTCCTCGCTTCAGATGATGCCAATTACATCGTCTCGCAGTGCTACAACGTAGACGGTGGCCAATGGATGAGCTGACGTGCCCACCGGTGCGACGTGCACTTTCAAAGGGTACCTGCCAGAGGCAAACCGCATGAAGAAAGTCGTAGTTATTGGCGAAGTTCTGGTTGAAATCATGGCCGACAGCATCGGCGATGGTTTTCTAGAAGCAATTGGGCTTACCGGCCCTTTCCCGTCCGGTGCACCCGCAATTTTCATCGATCAGGTCGCAAGGCTCGGTCAGCCTTGCGGCATTGTCTCGGCAGTTGGAAATGATGACTTCGGCAAAATCAATCTCAACCGGCTTTCTATGGATGGCGTGGACATATCGGGGGTCTCAATTGACCCGGATCGCCCCACAGGCAGCGCCTTTGTGCGGTATCATGCGGATGGGTCCCGCGATTTTGTTTACAACATAAAGCACAGTGCTTGCGGAACGATCCTAAGAACGCCCGAAGTGGCGCAGGTTCTCGGTGCCGCAGATCACCTCCACATCATGGGGTCTTCGCTATCCAGCCCCGAATTTGTGGCGCTGAACCTTGAGGCCGCCCGCAAAGTCAAAACCAATGGCGGGACAATTTCCTTCGATCCAAACTTGAGAAAAGAGATTCTGAGCGCGCCCGGATTACGGGACGCGATGGCCGATGTCCTGTCCCTAACGGATGTGTTTCTTCCAAGCGGAGAAGAACTAACGCTCCTCACCGACGCGACCGATCCAGCGATTGCCGCGAAAGAGCTTTTGGCGCTTGGGCTTCAATATGTTGTTCACAAAATGGGGTCGGGCGGCGTCCGCATTTACGACACGAGCGGCGGCCGTTTCGTCCCCGCTTATTCGGTGACTGAAATCGACCCAACCGGCGCAGGTGATTGTTTTGGGGGCGCGTTCATTGCGCTTTGGCTTCAAGGGTTGGACATCGACAAAGTCGTTTCCCTTGCCTCAGCTGCCGGTGCGTGTGCCGTTCAGCATCGTGGTCCTATGGAAGGCGCGCCGAGCCTCGAGACGCTTGTTCGTTTCGTAAAAGAACACGAAGACCAACGAAACATCGCTGGGGGTTGAGCGCATGAATGTCCAGGAGCTTATTGAACGCAATAAGAACGGAGAGAGTATCGGCTTGCCGAGCTTCTGCACCGCAAATCAGCACGTCTTGGAGGCGACGCTCGGTTTCGTGGCCGAAAATGACCTGCCCGTTCTGATTGAGGCCACCTGTAATCAAGTCAATCAGGAAGGTGGATATACCGGCATGAAACCCGCCGACTTTGCGTCTTGGGTCGCGCGGTTGGCAAGCCATGCTGGGGTCAAGACGGATCAATTGCTTTTGGGTGGCGATCACCTTGGCCCGAACCCCTGGCGTGATGAACCGGTCGCCGCTGCGATGCGCAAAGCCGAGACGTTGGTGCGCAGCTATGTCGAAGCGGGTTTTGAGAAGATACATCTAGACGCAAGTATGGCCTGCGGCGGCGAACCGCGCCCGAGCTTTTCGGACATCGCGGAAAGAGCTGCACGCCTGTGCAGAATTGCGGAAGACCATGCGCCAGATCCGTCAAAATTGATCTACGTTATCGGATCCGAAGTTCCCGTACCCGGGGGCGAGACCGACGATATGCAGGATCTCCAAATCACGACACCAGAACGGTTGGATGAAACCATCCAAACGCATGAATCCGCCTTCCGCAAAGAAGGCTTAGATGGTGCGTGGGAGCGCGTCGTCTCAGTTGTGACGCAGCCCGGGGTAGATTTCAGCCACAGCTCTGTTCGTCAGTTTGATCCTGCCGCGGCAGTTGATCTTGTCGCAGCGATTAACCGGCACCCACGTTTGACCTTCGAAGGTCATTCAACTGATTATCAGCCTACATCCAGCCTCGCCCGACTTGTCGAGCGTCACGTCTTCTTCCTCAAGGTCGGACCGGAACTGACTTTCCGGTTTCGCGAGGCGGTTTTTGCATTGGCTGCAATCGAAGACAGGGTTTGTCCAAAGACGGTATCTGGGATCATCGGCGTGCTCGACGAAGCAATGGACAATGCGCCCGCGCACTGGGACGGCTACTATGCTGGAACACCAACGGACATCGCGTTGCAACGCCATTTCAGCTTTAGCGATCGGATTCGTTATTATTGGCAAGAAGCGCCCGTGCGCGACGCCGTTGATCGGCTTCTCAACAATCTCGTCGCAGCAGACGTCCCCAATGGGCTTGTAACGCAGGTCTTCGGCGGACTTGAATTTGACGAAACCTCCGGCGACATTCGCACGCTTCTGGACACTCATGTGTGCAAAGCGGTTTCAAGATACTACGCGGCATGTGGCTTTGGCTGCCCGCCATCGTCAGACCGAAAACCCACGCGATGAAATTATCCAACGCCACACTGCGCGACCTGCCTGATCCGATCCTACGCCCAAGCTATGACCGCTCTTCCCTGATCAAAGTTGCGAAAGCCACCAGCGACCAACCCTGCGCGTGGCTGGGACAACATAAATTTTGCGGAAATCTAATCGATGAACCACGCTTCGCTGATGCCTTTGAGGGCTGGTTGCAGATGATTTGGGCGGATGGTGTGAGCGCTTCTTTGAACAAGTATTTGTACGGTTATCACTGAAAAGGACGCGGCTATGAAAGCAATAATTTTTCCGGCTCGTGGTGAAGTCACCTGCGCAAGCCTTCCCGATCCCGTTGCGGGCAACGGCGAAGTGGTGATCGCAGTCAAGGCAAGCGGACTCTGCCACACAGATTTCGAAGTGCTGAAGGCCAATTACGGAACGTCAGCATTTCCTGTGGTTCCTGGTCACGAATACGCTGGCGTGGTGGCTGATGTCGGGCCCGGCGTCACAGGTTTTACTGTTGGGGACCGGGTCGTTGTTGACCCAAACCTCGAATGTGGAACGTGCCGCGCCTGCCTACGCGGCTGGGCCCATTTGTGCGACTCCCTCGGCGCGTATGGCGTAACCGAAAGCGGAGGCTTTGCCGAGTTCAGTCGGGTCAAAGCATCCGCGCTTCACCGGATCGGCGACATGGACTTCAGCATAGCCGCCTTGTGCGAACCGATGGGATGCGTCCTGAACGGGCTTGATGCCGTGCGTTCCCCGATAACAGACAATGCATTGATTTTCGGGGCCGGTCCGATGGGCCTGTTGTTGGCCATGGCGCTGAGCGCCCGCAATGTGCCTGACATTGTGTTCACCGATATTGATGATGCTCGAATGGAACTGGCGGCAAGTTTTGGCTTTAATATCGTGGCCTCTGGATCCTCTGAATTGGCAGCGCTGCACCACGGGGTTGATCTGGTCGTGGATGCCACCGGCGTTCCTGCGGTCGCGGGCAGTCTGGT
>CAYXNM010000207.1:0-3668 GCA_964466385.1 uncultured Rhodobacter sp.
GCAGTGTCCGGCTGGACAAATGGCTGTGGTACGCGCGGTTTTTCAAAACGCGGACATTGTCGGCAGCTGTGGTGCGGTCCGGCCGGGTGCGAATCAACGCCGAACCCACCTCCAAGCCCGCGACCCGCCTGTTGGTTGGCGACACCCTGACATTTCCGCAAGGGACGCGGATCAGGGTCGCGCGTGTGCTTGACGTCGGCATCCGGCGTGGCCCCGCGGCCGAGGCTGAGGCGCTTTATGAAGATCTGTCCCCCCCGCGCGCAGCAAGGGAACCGGGTATGCCTGAAAGCAACCGCGGACAGGGCCGCCCGACCAAACAGGCGCGGCGTGCGTTTGACCGGTTGCGCGACCGCTGATCGCGCGCCCGGCGCCAGCCGCAGAAACGCAGTCGGGACGCGCGGGTTTTTCCTCTGGCAGCGCGGGCTCTTCTTGCCTATAACGCCGCCTGTAATTTCCATTTCAGGATCGCGCAATGACCTATATCGTGAACGACAACTGCATCGCCTGCAAACATACCGACTGCGTCGAAGTCTGCCCGGTAGACTGCTTTTACGAAGGCGAAAACATGCTGGTCATCCACCCCGATGAATGCATCGACTGCGGGGTTTGCGAGCCGGAATGCCCGGTGGATGCGATTCGCCCGGACACCGAACCGGACATGGAAAAATGGGTCGAATTCAACCGAAAATATTCTGAAATGTGGCCGGTCATCGTCACCAAGAAAGACGAACTGCCCGAAGCCGCCGAACGCGACGGCGAGCCGGGCAAGCTTGAAAAATACTTTTCAGAGGCTCCCGGCGAAGGCGGCTGATCACCGGCGGCCTCGGGCGCGAACCGGGGCGATTTGCCGTTTCATGACGCGAACTTCGGATAGAGGGGACTAGGAGTGCGCCGCGTTTTGTGATATGGTCCGCGCCAAATGCAATCGCCCCGAACAGGATTTCGGGGTTTCACGTATCAGGAAACCGATCCCCATTTGGCAAGACCGCCCATCCCCTGTTGTCGGGGCGCCGGGCGTTTCTGTCGCCTGAAAAACTGAAATCCGGCCGCCATGCGCTGCCCTGCAGGACACAAAAAAGAAATGACAAAAGCAAACAAGTCGCTTCCGTTCAAACCCAATGACCACGTTGTCTATCCGTCCCATGGCGTGGGCCGGATCGTTTCGGTCGACGTGCAGGTGGTCGCCGATATCGAGATTGAAATGTTCGTCATCTATTTTGAAAAGGACAAGATGACCCTGCGCGTTCCCACGGCAAAGGTCGAAGCCGTCGGGATGCGCGGTCTGTCCAGCCGGGATATTGTCGACCGTGCGATGACGACGCTCAAGGGCCGTGCGCGGGTCAAGCGCGCGATGTGGTCGCGCCGGGCGCAGGAATACGAACAGAAAATCAACTCCGGTGATCTGATCGCGATTGCCGAAGTGGTGCGCGACCTGCATCGCAACGACGATCAGCGCGAGCAATCGTATTCGGAACGTCAGCTTTACGAAGCCGCGCTGGAGCGCATGACCCGCGAAGTCGCCGCCGTTGATGGCGTTGACGAGTCAAGCGCGCAGCAGCGCGTTGGCGATGTGTTGTTGTCGCGCGCGGCGGCCTGATCCCGGACAGACACCTGGTTGCGGCGGCGCTCAGGGCGCACAGCAGGCCACCGCCACGGCCAGCGAGGCGATTTCGGCGAGTTGCTGGGTTGCTCCCAGAATATCGCCGGTTTGCCCGCCGATCCTGACTTTGGCAAAGCCGATCAGGGGCAAAGGCGCAACCAGCGCCCAGAAAAGCAGCGCAAATCCTGACCAGCCAAGGGCGAACAGGCAAAGCACGAGCGCAAGCGCGATCGCACCAACCAACGCTTGCGGCGGGGGCGACCCCACCTTGTCGGAAAGACCGCCGGGGCGCGCGCGGGGCATGAAAAACATGACCAGCACCATCGGCAGGCGCGAAGCGGCACCGACCGCGACAAGCGGCCAGAACAGCGCGCCAGCCACGCTCAAGGCCTCAAACCCCGAAAAGCGTGCGATCAGCGCGATTCCCAGAACGGTGGCCCCGAACGCACCGATACGGCTGTCCTTCATGATCTCAAGGCACTTTTCAGGCGTCTGCCCGCCGCCCAGCCCGTCGGCGGTATCGGCCAGCCCGTCCTCATGCATGAACCCCGTCCCGACCGCGAACGTGGCCAGCGCCAGAGCGCCGGCAAATGCCGCAGGTGCCCCAAGGGCCATCGACACATGGGCGACAAGCGCCGCACCTGCACCAAGCGCCGCCCCGACCAGCGGAAACGCCCAGACCGACTGTGCCGCGCGCTGCCCTGCACGCACATGGTCAAGGGGGACCGGAATGCGACTGAGCAGGCCGAAAGCCGCGCCGATATCCGCCAGCCGGAACGTAAACCTTTCCTTTTCGTCGCTCATGGTCGTCGCCTTACCCGTTTTGAACTTTCCTTTGTTCTGATTGGCGCTAAACAGGAAAAAAGACAATCAACAAATCCGGGAACCCCAAGATGAAGACCAAGACTCCGTTTGCGACGCTGGAAGAATTCCGAAAACTGCTTGAAACGCTGCCGACCGCGGACGCGAGCGCGACCAGCCAAGCCAGGGAACGCAACGGGCAACTGACCAAACCGCCGGGTGCGCTTGGCCGGCTGGAAGACATCGCGATCTGGTACGCGGGCTGGCGCGGTCAGGCAGCGCCCCGGATCGAACACCCGCAGGTGGTGATTTTTGCGGGCAATCACGGGGTAACGGCGCAGGGCGTCTCGGCCTTTCCTGCCGAAGTGACCGGGCAGATGGTTTTCAATTTTGAGGCCGGAGGTGCGGCCATAAACCAGCTTTCTTCGTGTTTCGGGGCGCAAATGACCGTTTCCGCGCTGGAACTGGATCGTCCGACCGCAGATTTCACCACTGCCGCCGCCATGAGCGAAACCGAAACTGTCGCTGCGCTGGCGGCAGGTTACACGGCCGTCAATACCGACAGCGATCTTTTGGTGACCGGTGAAATGGGCATCGGCAACACCACGTCCGCCGCCGCCATTGCCAATGCCATTTTCGGCGGCGACGCTGCGGACTGGGTCGGTCGCGGAACCGGTGTGACGGATGACGGGCTGGCCACCAAACAGCGCGTCGTGCGCGCGGGGCTTGCCCGCCACACTGATCGGCTGAGGGATCCTCTGGCCATCCTCGCCGCGCTGGGCGGACGCGAGATCGCCGCGATGGCAGGTGCCATCACGCGCGCACGGATGGAGCGTATTCCCGTCATTCTGGACGGGTTCATCTGCACCGCGGCGGCGGCGGTTCTGGAGCGCACGCAAAAAGGCGCGCTGGATCATTGCGTGGCGGGGCATGTGTCTGCTGAAGGTGCACATGCGCTGATGCTGGACAAGCTGGGCAAGGAACCCCTGTTGTCCCTTGGGCTGCGTCTTGGCGAAGGGTCAGGCGGCGCGCTTGCGATCGGCATTCTCAAGGGCGCACTGGCCTGTCACAGCGGCATGGCCACATTCGCCGAAGCGGGCGTGGCAGACGGCTGAGACCAACGGACCAAGAGAATGACCCTTCGAATTGCGTGTGGGCAGGGCCGGTTAACAGGCGCTGAAAGCGCCCCGGCCCAGCGTCTGCCCGTCCCGCCGGGCTGGCGCTTTCGCCGATGTCGCGCATCCCGTTGATTACGTTCGGACGTTGC
>CAYXNM010000208.1:0-3624 GCA_964466385.1 uncultured Rhodobacter sp.
CGATGAGGGAAATATCTTCGCCGTCCACAAAGATCGTCATCAGGCGCTTCAGGTCCTTTGCGCAATACGCTGACGCGTACTCTTCCAGCGTCGCCATCACCGCGTCTCTGTCGTTCATCATAATCCCTTTCCAAAAAGGCCCCTGTACATTGGAAATTCGAGTATACCGGGATGAGTTCGGATTGCACGCCTGCGCTCACGAACCGGGCAGAAAGCAAGAAAAGACGATGAACAACTACCCAGAATCTGCGACGGGCGGCTGCCTCTGCGGCGCGGTGCGATACTCAGCGACGACAGCGCCCGACTATGTCGCTTACTGCCACTGCACGTCATGCCGAAAAGCTACCGGTGCACCGGTGGCTGTCTACGCAACATACTTCGAAAAAGATGTTGAATTTACCAGGGACGAACGAAACTCCTTCACCTCTTCACCAGGCGTCAGCCGAACGTTCTGTGGGAATTGTGGGACAGGGTCGAAAGCGGTTTGAGCGCGAGGCCACTCGGCGTTGCGCCACCGCCGCGTCAAACGGTGCCGGGGTTGATTTTGGAGAAACGGGTGAACGGAAGGTGAAGTCGGGTTCGTGATTGGCAAGCCTTCCTCTGCGCCGGAAAACCCGGTCTTCGGCATTCCTCATTCACTTTCGATGACAGCCCGAAAATTTGAATATTCTGGACTCTGGATCGACTTTGGAACGGATCTACTCTAAATTCCTTAAGACCTGATAGGTTTTGGAGCCCGTGTCATTTACTGAGTGGAGGCAATAAATCATGCGAAATAGTTTTGGGGTTCTGCTCGCCGGATTACTCACCGTCACGCTTACAACCGGGCCTTTGATAGCAGCAGAAATACATCCCGTAACCGGCGAAATTTTGGCCGACGATCAGACTTTCAGTTATAGTATACTTAAAGAGCCTGGTTCGCTTGACCCGCAACTTGTTGAAGATGTGAGTGGAACTGAAATAATCCGGGACCTTTTCGAAGGCCTGATGAACCAGGATTCCGACGGGAAATTAATCCCGGGTGTTGCCACACACTTTACGGTCAACGATGACAATTCCGTTTACACATTTTTTCTGCGTCGCGACGCAAGGTGGTCGGACGGAAACCTGGTAACCGCGAAGGATTTTGTATATTCCTGGCGACGTGCCGCGGACCCAGCAACCGCATCTCCCTATGCCTGGTATATAGAGGTGATGTCCCTCAAAGGTGCGTCCAAAGTACTGGCAGGCGACGCCCCAGCCGAAACGCTGGGTGTCAAAGCCATCAACGACACAACGCTTGAAGTTACTTTGTCGCACCCGGTTCCATTTTTTCCGTTGACGACCACACATGTCGCAACATTCCCTACGCCAAGTTGGGCAATTAAGACCCACGGTGACAATTGGACAGCACCTGAGAATATCGTTTCAAATGGCGCATATATACTGACTGAACATATTGCCGGGAGGCGCTCGACCAGAACACGAAACCCGATGTACTGGAACGATGTGTCAACGATCATCGACGCCACCGTCGCCTATGTTATCAATGACGAAACTGCGGCTTTTGAATACTTTACCGATGGTCGACTTGACCGAGTGGCCGTGCCTGCGGGTCAGTATCCAGAAACGAAGTCAGCCTACCCGGATGAAACGTTCTCGTTTCCACGTCTTTGCAGCTACTATTATGTCTTCAACCTTTCTGAGAATGGTCCCCCTGCTTTCAGGGATGTCCGCGTGAGAAAAGCGTTGTCCTATGCAACAGATCGCGAACTTGTCATCAGCAGCACGTTACGCGGTGGTCAGATTGCAGCTTTCACTTTCACACCGGGTGCAACCGCTAAGTTTGCTCCACCGAGTGTTTACTATGGCGAACTGGAACAAGATAAACGGGACGCTATTGCCCGGCAACTTATGACCGAGGCGGGGTATGGGTCTGGAAACCCCTTGTCCTTCACGTTGCTTTACAACACATCTTCCGGGCATGAAAAAATTGCCACCGCAATTGCCGCGATGTGGCGGCAAAAGCTCGGTGTAAATGTCGATCTTTTCAATTTGGACTGGCGAGATTTTCTTGAGGCGCGCGGCCACCAGAAATTTGATTTGGCGCGTGCTGGCTGGTGCGGCGACTATAACGAAGCCTCGACATTTCTGGATCTGGTTACATCGGATTCCCCGTATAATGATGGCAGATTCAACAACGCTGAAGTTGACAGGTTGATGGTGGCGAGTAGAACAATGGACCAGCCATTTGCAAATTACACAGCAGTCGAGCAGATATTGGCTGACAAAATGCCAATTATCCCGCTCTATCACTACGCAGGTCTGATGATGCTTAATGCTGCAATCAAGAACTGGCCGATTAACAACGTGGAACAAAATTGGTATTCGCGTGATCTCTATAAGATAAAAAATTAGGGAATTGCTGAAACGCACTATTTCGTCGGCGGCACCAGTCGCCCACGGCGGGAAGCTACAAGCCCCAGCTGCGAGATCACGCCCTTGCTTTGCTAGACAGAGAAAGCTGGGCGGAAGATGACGTCGGGCACAGAACAGGCGCCAGCACCGAGCTGGCACGTGTTTCTGCCTCAAAATAGCCCGGATTGCTTGCAAATTGTGCAAAAACCGAACACAAAAAGATGAACACTGGCAGGAATTCTTCGTGAAAAAAGCTATCATCGGGTTTTGGAAAAACCTGGATCTGGCGCGGGGTTGTGCTTCGCGCGGAAACGACCGCGAAGCGCAGGAAATCCTGCGCGATCTTTCAGGCTTGTTGACCCAACTGGACAAGACCAGAGAGGCCAGATACACGGCCACACTGGAAGATTTCTGCAAGGTTTTCGACCTTGAATTCGCCCCTTGCAGTCAAGAAAAGGGTCCGACGGAACAAAGCCTGCGACCGGGGCAAGACCTCGAATATCATGTTCACGAGGTGAAGCCCGGAATATCATTGGTGACATGCAGCCGCAACCGGACCGAAAACCTGCTGCACGCTTTGTCCAGTTGGCTGGCTTGCGAAGAAATCTCGGAAATCATCATCGTCGACTGGTCTTCGGACGTACCGGTCTTTGGCGTTTTGGAACACCAAGGGCTTTTGGACCCGCGCGTGAAGGTTTTACGCGTCAATGATGAACGCCATTGGGTTCTTTCGCATGCGTTTAACGTTGGTTTCAGGGCGGCCAGCCACGAAAAAATCCTGAAGGTAGATGCTGATATCGTTCTGGATCGGGGCTTTTTCACAGCAACGACTCTAAGGGGCAACACGTTTATTTCAGGCGATTGGCGTCTGGCCAGGGAGGGTCAGGAATTCATCAACGGGTTCCTTTTTATCGAGCGGGCTGATCTGATGAAGGCCAACGGGTTTAACGAATTTATCACCACATATGGATGGGACGACGATGATCTTTATGGTCGCTTGCAGGAGCTTGGGTTCCATCGCCAATGTGTTGATTCAGAGCATATTCACCACCTTCCCCACGGCGACGAGCTTCGGGTGGGAACAAACGGCAAAGCTGCAAAGAATGCAAAACAGGAACTGATCGACAGCACCGAATTCAAGATCGTCGCCAACAAGTTCCTGACCCGCCTGATGCCCGTTTGGACCAGCAACCGGGTATTGCAACCGTTTTCGATCTGGCCGGAAAA
>CAYXNM010000209.1:0-3556 GCA_964466385.1 uncultured Rhodobacter sp.
GCTGGGCCGTGCGGGGACGGTTTGAGCCGGGCAGACCTTGACGGCCCCTTCAAGCCAGAAACGGCCCTGCCCACACGTAATTCGGAGGGTCAATCGGTCGGGGCCGTTGGTATAAGACGCAAGATGAGCAAGAAGCACCCGGTCATTTCGGTGGTCGGTTCCTCGGGCGCGGGAACATCGATCGTCAAAAACACGTTTGACCAGGTTTTCCGGTGCGAGAAGGTCAAATCCGTATCAATCCAAACTGGATCCTGCCATGCAACTTATCCTGATTGCGCTTATTTTGCGGCTGGTGGAAACTGCGCGACGCGCTTAAGGAAGCTCTCATGAAGAACTCAGATGAAAAAATGATGGCGAACGCGATCCGCGCCTTGTCGATGGATGCAGTTCAGGCCGCAAATTCGGGCCATCCCGGTATGCCGATGGGCATGGCTGATGTTGCGACGGTACTTTTCAACCGCTTTATCACGCTCGACCCGGCGCGGCCGAAATGGGCGGACCGGGACCGGTTCGTTTTGTCGGCGGGCCACGGGTCGATGCTGCTTTACGCGTTGCACCATCTGCTTGGCTACGGCGACATGGACATGCACCAGATTCGCAATTTCCGGCAATGGGGATATCGGACCGCGGGGCACCCTGAATACGGTCATGCGCAAGGTATCGAAACCACGACCGGTCCATTGGGGCAGGGGATTTCAACCGCGGTCGGCATGGCGCTGGCCGAGCGGATGCAAAACGCGCGCTTTGGCGACGATCTGGTTGACCATTACACCTATGTCATCGCCGGTGACGGTTGCCTGATGGAGGGCATCAGCCACGAGGCGATCGATCTTGCCGGGCATCTCGGCCTTGGGCGGTTGATTGTGCTCTGGGATGACAATTCGATCACGATTGACGGCGGCACGACACTGTCGACCTCGATGGACCAGCACAAGCGCTTTGCGGCGGCGGGCTGGCACACCGAGGCGGTGGACGGACACGACAACGCGGCCATTGCTGCCGCGATTTCGGCGGCGCAGGCCGAGGGGCGTCCCTCGTTGATCGCCTGCAAGACGATCATCGGGTTTGGTTCGCCCAACAAGCAGGGGACATCGGCCACGCACGGGGCGCCTTTGGGGGACGAGGAAATCGCCCTCACCCGCAAGGCGCTCGGCTGGGCGTATCCCGCTTTTGAAGTTCCGGCTACTGTATATTCGGACTGGCATGCCGTCGCGGCGAGAGGCGCTGCCGCCTCGGCTGCATGGCAAACACGCCACGACGCCAGCGATGCATCTGCGGGGTTTGACGCCGCGAACGATGGTTCGGACCGCGTTGCGCTGGCTGAAGCGATGGCTGATTACCGCGCACGGCTTGTCGTTGAGAAACCCAAGGTCGCAACGCGAAAAGCCTCGCAAATGGCGCTTGAGGTCGTGAATGCGTCGGTCCCCTCGATGGTCGGAGGGTCGGCGGACCTGACCGGCTCGAACCTGACGCGCACGACGGCGATGACACCGGTTGCACCGGGGGATTATGCCGGCGACTACGTCTATTACGGCGTTCGCGAGCACGGCATGGCGGCTGCACTGAACGGCTTGCAATTGCATGGAGGATTGCGCGCCTATGGTGGCACGTTCCTCGTCTTCACCGATTATTGCCGCGGCTCGATCCGCCTGTCGGCCCTGATGGGCGTTCCGGTCACCTATGTCATGACGCACGATTCGATCGGCCTTGGCGAAGACGGCCCCACGCACCAGCCGGTGGAGCATGTGGCCAGCCTGCGCGTCATGCCCAACCTCAACGTTTTCCGGCCCTGCGATGCGGTGGAAACGGCGGAAGCCTGGGAAATCGCCGTCAATTCCGACAAGACGCCATCCCTGATGGCCCTGTCGCGCCAGGGCTTGCCGACCGTGCGCCGGGATACGTCGGAGAACCTGACCGCCCGCGGCATGTATGTGCTGCGCGAGGCGGACGGCGCGCGCGATGTCACCATTCTGGCAACCGGGTCAGAGGTCGAGATTGCGCTGGAGGCTGCCCGCAAGCTGGCGGAGCAAGGGGTCAGCGCCGCTGTCGTCTCGGCCCCCTGTTTTGAACTTTTCGACCAACAGGACGCGGCTTATCGCGCGTCCGTTCTGGGATCGGCTCCGCGCGTTGCTGTTGAAGCAGGCGTTGTCACCGGCTGGGAGAAATACCTGGGCGACAACAGCGCTTTCATCGGCATGAGCAGCTTTGGCGCCTCGGCCCCGATCGGCGCGCTTTACGCGCATTTTGGCATAACCGCCGATGCGACCGCCGCAGCGGCGAAGGCTCTTCTGAACAAAAAGTAACTTCGGGAAACACACGATGACATTGAAAGTAGCAATCAACGGGTTTGGCAGAATAGGCCGCAGCGCGATGCGGATGATCACGGAATCTTTCAGCGACAGGATCGACATTGTCGCGTTGAACGCCTCTGGCGGTCCCGCCGCGAATGTCCATTTGCTGAAATACGACAGTGTGCATGGCCGTTTCGGCAAATCGGTCGAGGCGGACGGCGAGAATATCGCCGTTGACGGCAAGACCATCCGCCTGACCGGCGAACGGAACCCTGAAAATATCGACTGGGACGGCATCGACGTCGTTCTGGAATGCACCGGTGCGTTTGGCTCCAAGGATGCGTCGATGGCGCATATCCGCCGGGGCGCGAAGCGGGTTTTGATCTCGGCGGTGGCGAAGAACGCGGACAAGACGGTGGTTTTTGGCGTCAATCAACACGTCCTTGATGAAACGGATCAGGTTGTTTCGACCGGCAGCTGCACGACGAACTGCCTGTCGCCGATCGCGATGGTTCTGAACAACACGATCGGAATCGAAAAAGGGTTCATGAGCACGATCCATTCCTATACAGGTGACCAGCCTACGCTTGATCGTCGCCACCGAGACCCTTACCGGGGCCGTGCGGCGGCCATGTCGATCATCCCTACGACAACCGGTGCGGCCCGCGCTGTCGGTCTGGTGCTGCCGGAACTTCTGGGCAAGCTTGACGGCGGTGCGATCCGGGTTCCGACACCGAATGTTTCGCTGGTTGACCTCAACTTCAACCCATCCCGAAAAACCTCGATTGAAGAAATCAACACCGCGATGAGAGAGGCCGCCGAAGGCCCGCTCAAGGACATCATGTCCTATGACGAAGAAGAGACCGTTTCTGTTGACTACAACCACACGACCACGGCCTCGAACTTTGCGGGCTTGCAGACACGCGTGATGCATGGCGATCTGGCACGGGTGTTCAGTTGGTATGACAATGAATGGGGCTTTACCAATCAGATGCTGAAGACGGCGCTGGCAATGGGCGAGACGCTGGGCTGAACAGGACCTTCTGCAAAGCGTGGTGATATGTCTGTCGCGTTACATTAGGGACCGCGCTGAACACGAAAACGGATAGGATAACGGTGGTTATGGCGGTCAAAGTTGGAATAAATGGCTTTGGCCGCATCGGGCGTAACGTTTTACGCGGGATCATCGAAAGCGGGCGTACGGATATAAAGGTTGTTGCCATCAACGACCTCGGCCCGGTCGACATGAACGCACATCTTTTGCA
>CAYXNM010000210.1:0-3553 GCA_964466385.1 uncultured Rhodobacter sp.
GGGTCAATCAGTCGCGCCGTTGGAATTAATCCCTTTTTGCAATAAACTGCGACGGAATATGCGATGGCTGCCGTATGAAAAGGACAGCCCCGCCGGAGCAGACATATGCGTATCTCTTTCAAGACCACCGCCGCGATCCGGTTTGGCTATGGCCTGTCGCCGCGTGTCGCGCCTCCGCCAAGCGTCGGGTCGATGCTGGATGAGCTTTCTGGACCCGACGAAACTGCGGCGCGCTACCCGATCAAGCCGTTTTCCGTGCGTTTCCGCGAAGGACGCGAAATGGGGGAACTTCGCAAGGCGCGGCGCGAGAAGGCGGAAAACGCCGAGCAAAACTACAAGGACGCGATTCATGCCGCCAATCGCGAGCTTCAGCGTGAATTGCGTGTTTCCCTGATGCGGGCGGCCTTCGGCCCAGAGGGGTTTCGCGAACGGCTGGTGCGTTTCTGGGCCGACCATTTTTCCATTCGCGCAAGCGGCAAGGGATTGCGGTTCGTCACGACCGCCTATGTCGAAGACGCCATCCGTCCGAACATCACCGGACGTTTTCGCGATCTGCTGAAATCGGCGTCCCTGCACCCCGTCATGCTGACGTTTCTTGATCAGACTTCTTCGATCGGCCCGAATTCGGTCATCGGCAAGAAACGCGATCGCGGACTGAACGAGAATCTGGCGCGCGAGATTCTCGAGTTGCATTCGCTCGGTGTGGGGGGCGGTTACGATCAAAAGGACGTGCGCCAGTTCGCCGAATTGCTGACCGGGCTTGATTTCAACCGCAAAACCGGTTTCCAGTTTCGCCCCCGCCGTGCCGAGCCAGGGGCGGAAACGGTACTGGGCCACGTCTATGGCGGAACGGGGAAAGCGACGCTGGCGGACATCCATTCAGCGCTTGACGATATTGCGGGCCACAAGGACACGGCGCGTCATATCGCGCGCAAGCTGGTGGTGCATTTCGTGTCAGATCAGCCCGACGAAAAGCTGGTCGATCATGTCGCGCGGGCCTTTCGTGACAACGACGGCGATCTGATGGCCGTCTATTCCGCCCTGCTGGAGCATCCCCGTGCGTGGTCGGAATTCGGGCAGAAGGCCAAGCAACCCTTTGATTTCATCGCGTCGTCCCTGCGCGCCATGGACCCCGATCCGGGCAAGATCGCAAAGATGTCGCGCCGAAAATCGCGCCTTTATTTCTCGGGGCCCTTGCAAATCATGGGGCAGCCGTTTCAGCAACCGGGCGGCCCGGACGGCTGGCCTGAACCGATCGAGGACTGGATTACCCCACAAGGTTTGGCCGCGCGGGTCGAGTGGGCGCTTATCGCAGCCGGTCAGTTGGGCCATCAGACCGATCCCGTCGCTTTCGCACGCGTGGCACTGGCGGACGCCGCCAGCGACAAGCTGATCACGGCAGCGGGGGTCGCGGAGAGCCGGCGCGAAGGGATGGCGCTTGTGCTGGCCTCCCCTGAATTCAACCGCCGATAAGGATGGATCGTCATGGGTAAACACACGCTTTCAAGACGCCGGTTTCTGATGCGAACCGCGGCCTTTGGATGCTCGGCTGCGGCCAGTCCACTGGTCACCCCGGTTACATTGGCCTCGGCCCCGTGGGACCACAGGTTTGTTGTCATTATCCTGCGCGGCGGTATGGACGGGCTGGACGTCGTGCGCCCCGTTGGGGATCCCCTTTATCAGGTTTATCGTCCCACGATCAGCCAGACGAAAAGCACGGTCGACCTGGATGGCTATTTCAGCCTCAACCCCGGTCTCGACACACTGGCCCCCCTGTGGCGTCGCGGCGAACTGGCTTTTGCGCACGCGGTGTCGACGCCCTATCGCGACAAGCGCAGCCATTTTGACGGGCAGGATCTCTTGGAAAGCGGGACCGGCATGGATGTGGGTGTGGGGGCGATCCGCGATGGCTGGCTCAACCGGATGTTGGGCGAGGTTCCCGGCGTCACCGCCGAAACGGCTTTTGCCGTCGGTCGCGAGGATATGATCATCCTCAACGGGCGCACGCCGGTGTCCAGCTGGTCACCCGAAGCAAGGATGGACCTGTCGCCCTCGGGCCGGCGGTTGCTGGAATATATCTACCACGACGATCCGGTTTTTCAGGAGGCCGGGAATATCGCGACCGAACTGGCTGCCACACGGGAAATCGACACCGGTGGTTCCGCGGACATCAGCGATGACGATCTGTCCAAACAGGCGATGGCCACGATGCTGGGGGCAAAGCGCTCGGCGCGGGCGCGCGCTCTGGCGGCCTTCACGGGGGAGCGGCTGAATCTGGACACACGGATCGCGGCGTTTTCGATCGGCGGCTGGGACACGCACCGTGGTCAGGCCGGTGCGCTCAAGCGCGCGCTGGGCGAACTGAGCGATGCGGTTCTGACCCTGCGCGACACGCTGGGTGACAATTGGAAAAAAACGACACTGGTCGCCATGACGGAGTTTGGGCGCACGGCGCGGGAAAACGGAACGACCGGCACGGATCACGGCACCGCGGGGGTCATGCTGATGGCAGGAGGTGCCGTGAAGGGCGGGCGCGTTTACGGTGACTGGCCGGGGCTTGCGGATGGCGACCTTTACCAGAATCGCGACCTTTTACCCACCGGCGATGTGCGCGCCTATGCAGCAGAGGCCATGCAAGGCCTGTTCCCGCTGGATCGCGCGACCCTTGAAACGGTCGTGTTTCCGGGGTTGGATATGGGCGCGCGCAGGGGTATCCTGCAGTAAAGGCAAACATAGGGCAGTTGGCTGATGGGCGAGCAGAACAACGGCGGCGAGATCGTCAGGGGCTGGAAACCGCCGGTGCGTCCCGATGCAGTCGCTCTGCGCGGACGCCACGTGCGGTTGGATCGTCTGGTGGCGGATCGTCACGCCGCCGATCTCTACCGGGCGTATTCAAAGGACGAAACGGGTTCCTTGTGGAATTACATGCCCTATGGACCGTTTTCTTCGGTCGCGGGATATCACCACTGGATCAGAGACTGGGCAAGCACCGCTGACCCATGCTTTTTTACACTGACGGATGTGCGCACCGGGCGTGCCGGCGGTGTCATGAGCCTGTTGCGGATCACCCCCGAGATGGGCTCGATCGAAGTCGGACATATCGCAATCGCTCCTGAAATGCAGCGCACGGTCGCGGCCACCGAAGCGATCTACCTGTTGATGGATTGGGTTTTTGAAGTTGGATACCGGCGGTTTGAATGGAAATGCGACGCGGCGAACATGCGTTCGCGCCGGTCCGCCGAACGGTTCGGGTTTTCCTTTGAGGGCATTTTTCGCCAGCACATCATTTCGAAGGGCCGCAATCGCGATACGGCGTGGTTTGCCGCGACCGACAAGGATTGGCCGGGCCTGGCGGAGGCGTACCAGGCATGGCTGGGTCCGGAAAACTTTGATGCCGAGGGGCGCCAGAATGAGTCTCTGGCCGATCTGACGCAGCTTGTACGGGTGGCGGATGATCCGCGCGGTGGTTGACGAAACAGTCGCGAAACCCGACATAGACCTTTCACCCGCCCCCGGAGACGCAAATGCCGACAGCCCGACCCGCAGCCCGACC
>CAYXNM010000211.1:0-3539 GCA_964466385.1 uncultured Rhodobacter sp.
GAACGCGACACGCTGATTGCGGTGCCTTTGTTCATCTTCATGGGCATCATGCTGCAAAAATCCAAGATCGCCGAGGACTTGCTGGTCACGATGGCCCAGCTCTTTGGCCCCGTGCCGGGCGGTCTGGGGATATCTGTGGTTTTCGTGGGCGCGTTGCTGGCGGCAACCACCGGCATCGTTGGGGCAACCGTCGTCGCGATGGGGCTGATCAGCCTGCCCGCAATGATGCGGAACAACTATTCCACGCCATTGGCGACGGGCACGATCGCTGCGTCGGGGACACTGGGACAGATCATCCCTCCGTCGATCGTTCTGATCATTCTTGCCGACCAGCTGGCGACGGCCACGGATCAGGCGGGCGTTTTGCGAACAGCCCTTTACAAAACGGCGACGGGCGAGTTTTCGATGCCGTCGCTCTTTGATGTCGGTTCGACCAGCGCGGGCGAGATGTTTCTGGGTGCGCTCGTGCCGGGGCTTGTTCTTGTCGCCCTTTACATGATCTACATCCTGATTTTCGCGCTTCTGCGCCCGCATTCGGCCCCCGCCGTGACCTATGGTGGCAGGTTCGACCTGAAATTCTGGCGCAAGGTCGGACTGACGCTGATCCCGCCGCTTGCCCTGATCTTTCTTGTCCTTGGCTCGATTGTGGGCGGGGTTGCGACGGTCAACCAGGCCGGGGCAATCGGTGCGGCCGGTGCCCTGGTGATGGCGGGGTATCGTTTGCCCGAAAGTTCGGCACGTCGCTATTGGCCGGCCATCATCGCCATTCTGGCGGTTATCGTGTTGGCCTATGCGGTCAAGAACTACCCGATGAACGTGAAACTCATCCGCTCCACCCACGATCTGATCGGCATCTGGATCGGAGTCGCGGCGTCGGTCGTTCTCTTGTCGACGCTGGTCTGGAGCGGTATCCGCGTCTACAAGGTCGAAAACACCCTGAATGGCGTGATGCTGGAAACGGCCAAGACGACCTCGTTGGTGTTCGTCATCCTGATGGGGGCGGCCATTCTGACCGCGTCATTCCGGGCCTTTGGCGGCGAGGATCTCGTGCGCGAGTTCCTGAACGGATTGCCCGGTGGGTTCTGGTCGAAATTCGTCGTGGTGATGGGGGTTATTTTCGTCCTGGGGTTCTTCCTGGATTTCATCGAGATCTCCGTGGTCGTCGTGCCGATCGTCGCGCCCATCCTGCTGGCGGACCCTTCGGCGAATATCACCGCTGTGTGGCTTGGGGTCATGATCGGGCTCAACATCCAGACATCGTTCCTGACGCCCCCTTTCGGGTTTGCGTTGTTTTATCTGCGTGGGGTGGCTCCTCCGTCGGTCAAGACGACCCAGATATACAAAGGCGTCGTTGCGTTTATCGGCCTTCAACTGATCGCGCTGGTGATCGTCGGCATGACGCCGTCGCTGGTCAATTATCTGCCCAACAGGGTGAGCTATCTGTCGGAAACCTCGCCCCCGCCGCGTAATCCCAAGCTGCAACAATGCCTGCAGGCTTACGTGCGCGAACGTCTCTCGCAGGACGGGGGCGCGACCCTCGCCGCTGTCGCGGAGGCCGAAAAACTGGATCTGGCATTCCTGCCGAAAAAGCTTGCGGGAAGCGTTTCCAAGGGCATTGCCGATGCCCGTGGCGCGGTGACCTCGCTTGAGGGGGTCTTTGTTGCGAAACAGGCAATCAGCGACGCGTCTGCGACCTATCGCCCTGCGCTGAGCCATGTTCGCGAACTGGAGAAACAGATCCTGATCGCGACAAACAGGGTCAAGAAAATCGACCAGTTGCTGGGGCAGCCACTCAGAACGAATGCGCGCCAAAAAGTACGGCTGAAAGAAGAAAAGGTGACGCTTGAGGCCGAGATCGAGACGGTGCGAAATGAGATTCCCCAGGAATGGGAGACCGAATACAGCGCCTTTTCCGCGCTGACCAGGGACGTGGCCAGCAAGCAGTCCGCTTACAAGCGACAGGCGGACAATGCGTGGTCCTCGGTTGCATCCTTGTTGTCGGTCATGGACTCGACCGCCGATTTCGTCGCGTTGGAGGGGGAACTGCGCGCCATGCGAGATATCATCGCCAATGGCGACCCCGCCGAAACGCAGGATCAGCTGAACGGTGTCGCCAAGAAAATCGGCGCCGTGGCCGGAGGGTCCGGGGTCAAGTCGATCCTGCTGAAGGCGCGTCGGTTCCTGAAAGGCAAGAAGCCCGACGTTTCAAAGGCGCTGGTGCTTTTTGACAAAGCCGTGGTCGACTATGAAGGGCAGCTTGTCTGGCGTGCCAAAGCCGACGAGGCGCTGCGCACCGGTCTGACATCTTACCTGGAGGCCATCAAGGGCACGATCGGGGCAAGGATGCAGCCGAAAATGTCGCGCGAACAGGCGCTGTTCCTGGCGCCGTGCAACGCTGGGCATGAGGACATTTCGCTGAATTTCTGAACGGGCGTTCCGGCGGCGGGGTTCACGGCCGTCCTCAGGATGAAGGCCGCGCAGATGTATTATGCCAACGGCCGATTTCGTTGAGCCGTGAAAACCGCCGCCCGAAGGGGAGGTTGATTTTCCCCCGGTTCAATCCATCCCCGCACGGCGCAGCGCCTGCCCGTGGGGTGGCGCCCGCAACGCCGGTTCGGGGTACTTTATCCCAGCAAAGTCCGAACGAATGGGGTGGGATACGCGACGTCGGCGAAAGCGCCAGCCCGCCCGGACGGGCAGGCGCTGGGCCGGGGCGCTTTCAGCGCCTGTTAACCGGCCTGGGGCAAATCTCAGCGCCCCCTTCAGGCCGGAAGCGACCCTGACCACACGCGATTCGGAGGGTCAGTCAGTCGGGCCGTTTGTATTAACAAAAGGTTAACACTTTAGGTTGAATGATATTCAAAAAAATGCAACCTAAAGAGAAGAAAACGCTTGCCGCAATCGGGCGCATATGCCATTGATTGAGGGCAAGCAGCAGATTGGGTTGCCAGCCGGGAACAGCACCACCCACCCCACCCCTCGCTCCCTTGTTTTCGGCTGGCAGCTTTTTCACAATCGTTCATCGCGTGATTTTAGACTTGCGAAGTCCGCCTGCGTCCCGGATAAAAGAACCCGTTCCACAGGCAAGGGATCGTTATGACCGCACGCATCTACAAACCCGCAAGAAACGCCATGCAGTCCGGACAGGCCGGCAGTCGCCGCTGGGTGCTGGAGTATTCGGCATCACGTCAGCGCGAACTTGACCCCCTGATGGGCTGGACCGGTTCCGATGACACGCAAAGCCAGGTCAAACTCTTTTTTGACAGCCGCGAGTCTGCCCGGAAATACGCGCAGGAACACGCGATTGAATATGTGTTCAGTTCGCCGAACGGCCGCAAGACCGTCGTTCGTGCCGGCGGTTACGGCGACAATTTTTCGACGTACAGACGCGCGGTCTGGACGCATTGACCGACCCTTGGTTGCGCGCGGCGCACGAATGGGACATAGACGGTCCGGCATCCGGCTCCTTAGCTCAACTGGATAGAGCAGCTGACTTCTAATCAGCAGGTTGGGGGTTCGAGTCCTCCAGGAGTCGCCAA
>CAYXNM010000212.1:0-3533 GCA_964466385.1 uncultured Rhodobacter sp.
CGCCACCGCCAGAGCCGCCACCTGTACCGCCGCCCGTGCCACCGCTGCTGGAGCCGCTACCCTTGCCGCCGCCGGAGCCACCGCCCGTGCCGCCACCGCCAGAGCCGCCACCTGTACCGCCGCCCGTGCCACCGCTGCTGGAGCCACTGCCCGTGTCGCTACCACCTGATCCCGAGCCGCCGTCCGGATCATAAACCACACTCGCCCCGTCCCAGCTGTCTTTGCTTCTGTCAGACATTTTTTAACCCTCTGCTACCAACTGTTTGTCAGGCCGCTGAAACCGTTTGATTTGCGGATAGATTGCGTTTGATGAGTTGATGCGCGGCCGTTGCGACGACCAGGACACCAAGAATTAACAGCGAGGAAGGTAATGTGCGCAGACCGCCTATTCTGGCTGCTGCACCAAGTGCCGCGATCCAGCCGAAACACAGGCCAAGCGTATAAACATTCTGGATGGCAGACACCCAAGCGTCACGTATTCTCACGGCACTCACCAAAATCTGCGCTTTCACGCAGTCCTCGTGTGCGGCCGCCCCCATGACCTTAGTTCGGAAAACCCATCCCAGTTTGGGCGTCGTGCCGAAACATTAACTAAATTACCGTTCCAAAGATAGGAAAATCCGACGATTTCGTGGCACTGCTGTGGCAATAGTGCCAGTATAACCCGTGGAAACATAATAATTTTCCGGCGGATCGAGGGGATCGAACTGTTTCCCGATCGCGATCAATATGCAGGAAGGCTTCGCGGGTGGGGATCAAAGCATTGCGATGAACACGCAGTTGACCGGTCCTCATCCGCAATGGGGGTTGGTTCGTTCCAGTGAACAGCCTGAACCCGAGCAATTTGCGATTGTTTCCGGTTCCAGGCCCAATGACCGCGAACTGGAATCAGAAAAACACGGATGTTTCGAGGCAGTATCCTTGGTCGGACCCGACCGCCGAATTTGGTCGGGATTCGGTCGAAACCGGCAACAAATCGCCAGAATGATCCTATTAACCGCGCCGGTTGCGGCGCTCAGGGGCCGAGTTTGGGCCGAAATAAGGCAGAAAGCCCGGCGTGATTCGAATCGGGTCAAACGGTGGTTTGACGGGCTAAAACCTGATCACGATGTCCGGCAGATTCAGCGCCTTCATCAGATCGCGAACCTCTTGTCTGGCAGCGATGTTGGACAGGTTCAAACCCCCAATGCCCGCGTCGCGCATATCCAGCAGTGTCAACCCATTGGGGAACATCTCGCGGAAAATGACGCGCTCGCTGAAACCGGACGCCACGCGAAACCCGATGCGTTTGGACAGTTCCGTCAACGCCTTGCCGACCTTGCGTTTGTTGTGCATGTTCTGCGTGCCAAGCCGGTTGCGGATGACGACCCAGTCAATGGGTTGCAGCCCGGCCTGCGCGCGCAGTTGGCGGGCGTTCCAGACCATCTCGGAATAGACCGACGGGCCGATGACCCTTTCGGTTTCCGCGTCAACGCGCGCCAGCAGGTCAAAATCGACGAAACTGTCGTTGAGGGGTGTAATCAGGGTATCGGCCAGTGAATGGGCGACCTCCGACAATCGCGTGTGCGAGCCGGGGCAATCGACCACGACGAAGTCATTATCCGATTCCAGATGCGCCACCGCTTCGGAAATCCGCCGGTCGTTGATGTTTTCACCGGGGCCGAGTTTCGACTGGCCGATATTGGGAAGCCTTCCCAGCGTCGGCATGGGCATGGGCTTGTCGGTGCGGCGCACGAATTCGGCGCGGTTTTCGATGTAGCGGGAAAAGGTTCTTTGCCGCGTGTCCAGGTCGAGTGCGCCGACCTTGTACCCCAGCCGGACCAGCGCGGTCGCGACATGCATGCAGGTGGTCGATTTACCCGATCCACCCTTTTCGTTTCCAACAACGATGATGTGCGACACGACCGCAACCCCTTGAAAACGCAAAAAAGCGCGCCCTTGTCAGGCACGCTCTGATATATCGTCAATTATCGGACAAGGCGAGTGATTGTTTCCAATTCGGAATTAAAAACCCAGACCTTCGTACTTTTTCTTGAATTTGGAAACACGACCACCCGTGTCCATGAGCCGCGCGTTGCCGCCGGTCCAGGCGGGGTGAACCGAAGGGTCGATGTCCAGCGTCAGCGTGTCGCCCTCGGCCCCGTAGGTCGAGCGCATCTTGACCACGTCGCCATTCGTCATCTTGACGTCGATCATGTGGTAGTCGGGGTGAATGTCGTTTTTCATGGGATCGCCCTCTTATGCCTTGGCCGCAGCTTTGGGTTTATAGTTGGTCTGTTCGGCGATCCGCGCGGATTTACCGCGACGTGCGCGCAGATAGTAAAGTTTGGCGCGGCGCACCCGGCCACGGCGCACGACGGTGATCTCGGCAATGTTTTGCGAGTGGAGCGGGAACACACGTTCAACCCCCTCGCCAAACGAGATCTTGCGCACGGTAAAGGCCGCAGCGATCCCGTCGCCGCCCTTGCGGGCGATGCAAACGCCTTCGTAATTCTGGACCCGGTGGCGCGTGCCTTCGGTCACTTTGTATCCGACGCGGATGGTATCACCCGCCTTGAAGTCGGGGATGGAGCTTCCCAGCGCTTCGATCTGTTCAGCTTCAAGCTGTTCAATCATGTTCATCTTCGTCGTCCTTTTGCCCGCCGTTTTCCGGCGAAGTTTGGCGCGCCCCGATTGCTCTTGGTCTCTTTCCGGGTTCCTGCATCCGCAAGCCCGCCAGAGGTCAGGACGACGTTCCTTTGTCGATGCGCCCGATCCGTGGTTCCGGGGTCGCCTGGTGTTGGAATAAGAGAATACCCCACGCAAAAGCGACTCAGGACTGACCGAGCACGCGCCCGTATAATGCGGCTTTGAGACTGGCGCAAGGGGGCGCCGGTCGTGATTTGAAAGGCCGTTCCGTCGCGTGTTCAGCCCTTGCCCGGCGGTTTGGTCCGGGCCTTTTGATAGGCAAGCCACAGATCGGGCCGCCGGTCCCTTGTGACCTCTTTTGACCGGGTCGCGCGCCAGCTTTCGATATTGGCGTGATGCCCGGACAAAAGGATGTCGGGCACGGCGTGTCCCTTCCATTCGGCCGGGCGGGTGTAGTGCGGATGTTCAAGCAGACCGTCGGCGAACGATTCCAAAACAGCCGAGTCCGCGTTGCCAAGAACGCCCGGAATCAGCCGCACCGAGGCATCGATCAACGCCTGAGCGGCGATCTCGCCACCGGAGAGAACATAATCGCCGAGCGAAATCTCCTCGACCTTGAAATGATCGAGCACCCGCTGATCAACACCTTCAAACCGACCGCACAGGATGGTCATGCCTTTGGCTTGCGAGAACCGCGCAGCCATCGCCTGATCGAAACGGCGCCCGCGGGGCGAAACATGGATCAAAGGCCAGTCCTTGCGGTCCACGCCGGGACCGGGCGAGGCCGCCTCGATGGCCGCGGCGATCACGTCGGGCTTCATCACCATGCCGGCGCCCCCGCCGGCGGGCGTATCGTCGACCTTCTTGTGCCGCCCGGTGCCGAATGGACGCAAATCGATGGTTTC
>CAYXNM010000213.1:0-3526 GCA_964466385.1 uncultured Rhodobacter sp.
GGCCATTCCGAAGACGTCTGCACCTATGTCAAATCGGACATCGGCATGATGCTCAAGGGCAATATCAGCCCCAACGGCAAACCGCTGCCCAAACCCGATGTCCTGCTGCTCAGCTACACCGGTTGTTTCACGTTCCTGAAATGGTTCGAGCTTTTGCGCGCGCAATACAAATGCCCGACGATATTCCTGCAAACGCCCTATATGTCCGATGGCAAAGTGACGCCGAACATGGTCCAGTACATGGTCAAGCAGCTGAAAGAAAACGTCATTCCGGTGCTGGAGGAGGTCTCGGGCGTCAAGTTCGACATTGACCGCTTGCGCGAATACCTGCGAAAATCCGCGAAAGCCGAGGATGATCTGGTCCACATCCTGAAAAGCGGCAAGAACAAACCCTCGCCGATTGATGCCTATTTCGGCGGCATCTATTACATCGGCCCGATTTTCGGGGCGTTTCGCGGGACCGAGGACGCGGTCGACTATTACCGGTTCCTGCGCGAAGAGGTCGATCAGCGGATGGCCGCGGGTCTTGGCCCGGTCACGCCAGACGGTCCCATGGGCGAAGAAAAATACCGGCTGGTCGTCGAAGGCCCACCCAATTACACGAACTTTCGCCAGTTCTGGAAGATGTTCTATGAAGAGGGCGCAACCGTCGTTGCCTCGTCCTACACCAAGGTCGGCGGCACCTATGATTACGGCTTTCGCCATGATCCCGACCGCCCGCTTGAAACGCTCGCAGAATACTGTCTGGGGGTCTACACCAACCGCAGCCTGCCCATGCGCATTGATATGCTCAGCGATTATATCAACGAATACGAGGCGGACGGCTTGCTGATCAACTCGATCAAATCGTGCAACAGCTTTTCGGCGGGGCAACTGCTGATCATGCGCGAGGTTGAAAAACGAACGGGCAAACCGGCGGCCTTCATCGAAACCGATCTGGTTGACCCGCGCTATTTCTCGGCCGCCAATGTCAAGAACCGCCTGGAAAGCTATTTCCAGATGGTCGAACAGAAACGCAGCGGCAAGGGGGCGGCGGCATGAAAACGTTTGTAGGGATTGACCTTGGCTCGACCACCACGAAGGCCGTGCTGATGGACGACGAGGAGCGCATTCTGGGGCGGGGCATTACCAACTCGCGCTCGAACTACGACACCGCCTGTCGCGTCGCCCAGCAGGAGGCCGCGGTGGACGCGCGCTTCACGCTCTTTCGGCGCGAACTGGGGGCAGGGGACGGCAAGAGCCCGGAGGCCGAGGAATTCCTCGCCGGGCTGGAACGCGCCTTTCGTCTGGAACAGTTTCTGGAGCAGCTCGACGACCTTGGCGAAACCTGTCTGCACCAGGTGCGCGGCGAGCGGTTCGAAAAAATCGCCGGGGGTGTCAAGGACGCCCTCGCTGAAGTCTTCCGCCGCCTGAAAGAAGAGGCCCCCGCGTTGTATGCACCGGGTGCTGAACGTAAGTCCGACTTTTTTCGCGACATCGCCGGGTCGCGCTATCTGAGTGTTGCCGAAGAGGTCGCGCGCGATGCGGGCCTGCCTTACGATTTGCTGCTGAATGTCTATGACAAATCGATCATCGCCGTTGAAAACCGTCCGCCCAAGGGAACGCTCTCGGACAAGTTTCACCGCGCCATGAAGCGCGTGGGTGAAACCGGGGCCAGCCTGTCCGGTGAAATGCTCAAGCCGGTTGAAAGCGCTCTGGGCATCGAACTGGAAGAAACCTGGCTGGTCGGCACCGGTTATGGGCGCGTGACCCTGCCGTTTTCCAAGGAACATATCCGCTCCGAGATTCTGTGCCACGGGTTGGGGGCGCATATTATGTATCCAAAGACGCGCACGGTTCTGGACATCGGCGGACAGGATACCAAGGGCATTCAGGTCGATGCCAACGGCATTGTGGAGAATTTCCAGATGAACGACCGGTGCGCGGCGGGATGCGGGCGCTATCTGGGCTATATCGCCGACGAAATGAACATGGGGCTGCACGAGTTGGGTCCGCTGGCCATGAAATCGGCGAAACCCGCGCGGATCAATTCGACCTGCACGGTTTTCGCGGGGGCTGAACTGCGCGACCGTCTGGCGCTTGGCGAAGCGCGCGAGGATATTCTGGCGGGGCTTCACCGCTCGATCATCCTGCGCGCGATGTCGATCATTTCGCGATCAGGCGGGGTGACGGACCAGTTTACCTTCACCGGCGGTGTGGCCAAGAACGAGGCTGCCGTGCGTGAACTCAAGAAACTGGTGTTTGAGAATTACGGCGAGGTAACAATCAATATCGACCCGGATTCCATCTATACCGGGGCGCTTGGCGGCGCCGAATTCGCCCGCCGCGCCGCACAGGGACGAACCGAAGGAGTAGCGGCATGACCATAGCAGCGGGAATTGACGTCGGCACCGGGGTCATCAAGGCGGTGATCTTCAGGGTCCAGAACGGCGAGGAAGAATGGCTCGCGCGGACCAATCTGCGCATCCGCCAGCGCGACCCCATGGAACTGGCGCGCGAAGCGTTTGATGCGTGCCTGAAGGAAGCAAAGCTTGAGGAAAGCGATATCGACTATGTCGCCACCACCGGCGAAGGCGAGGCCATCCCCTTTCACACGGGACATTTCTATTCGATGACCAGCCACGCGCGCGGCGCGCGGTTTCTCAACCCAAAAACAGTGGCGGTTCTGGACTGCGGTGCCCTGCATGGACGCGCGATCATCACCGACGAAAAGGGAAAGGTCACGAATTACAAGATGACCAGCCAGTGCGCCTCCGGCTCGGGCCAGTTTCTGGAAAACATCGCGCGTTATCTGGGCATTGCCCAGGATGAAATCGGCTCGCTGTCCGTGTCTGCCGATGCGCCCGAGGAGGTCAGCTCGATCTGTGCCGTGCTTGCGGAAACCGACGTCATCAACATGGTCAGCCGGGGCATCACCGCGCCGAACATCCTCAAGGGTATTCACTTGTCGATGGCCAACCGGCTGGCGCGGCTGCTAAAGTCCATCGGGGTCCGGGACGATCTCATCATGATGACCGGCGGTCTTGCGCTTGACGAAGGGCTTTGCGAGGCCATGCGTGAGCAACTGGCCAAGATGAAAGGTCTGACGGCCGAGGTGGTGAACCACCGGGACTCGATTTACGCCGGTGCGATCGGGGCCGCCCTCTGGGGGGCCTTTCGCAGCGAGAAACTGACCGCAGCCGGGCAAATGCTGAAAGCGTCCTGAACCGAACCAAGGAGAATACCAAATGGCCCTGATGATCATCGAGCCCTGCACCGCGTGTGATGCGTGCGAACCGGTTTGCCCGAACGAGGCAATCACGGCAGGCGATCCGCTTTATGTGATCGATCCCATGAAATGCACCCAATGCGTCGGTGAAGAGGACGAACCCCAGTGCCGTCTTGTCTGCCCCGAGGAATGCATCGTCGACAATCCCGACTGGGAAGAGACGGAAGAAGAGCTGCTGGCCAAGCACGAAGCCCTGCAATAGCGCGGACCGGTGCCACGAAAACGACTGGGACGGGGCGTCGACCCCGTCCCTTTTGT
>CAYXNM010000214.1:0-3505 GCA_964466385.1 uncultured Rhodobacter sp.
CCACCCAGATCGACGAATGCGCCGTATTCGGTGATGTTCTTGACCACGCCGTCAACCGCGTCACCTTCGTTGAGCTTGCCGACGATCTCGGCGCGCTGTTCGGCGCGGCTTTCTTCAAGAATGGCACGGCGCGAAACGACGATGTTGCCCCGGCGACGGTCCATTTTCAGGATCTGGAACGGTTGGGCCATGCCCATCAGGGGACCGGCATCGCGCACGGGGCGCACGTCAACTTGTGATCCCGGCAGGAACGCAACAGCGCCGCCCAGATCGACGGTAAACCCGCCCTTGACGCGGCCAAAGATGGCGCCTTCGACGCGCTCTTCCTTTTCGGCGGCTTTTTCCAGACGATCCCAGGCCTCTTCGCGGCGGGCCTTGTCGCGGCTGACGACAGCCTCGCCACGGGCGTTTTCGACACGCTCGAGATAGACTTCAACGGTATCGCCGACTTCGATCTCGGGGTCTTGTCCGGGGGCGGCAAATTCTTTCAGCTCGACACGGCCTTCCATTTTGTAGCCGATGTCGATGATGGCCTGTCCGGCTTCAATCGCCAGAACGGTGCCTTTGACGACTGAACCCTCGTCGGGGGTGTCAAGTTCGAAGCTTTCGTTCAGAAGGGCTTCAAACTCTTCCATCGTTGCAGATGCAGACATGTAAAACTGTTTCCTTTTCAGTGCTTTGGTTGGCCAAACGGAAAAATCCGCCGGTCTTTGGGTTCAAGGGACGGGGCGGTTTCGGGAAAAAAGACAAAGGGTCGGTTTTAGATCCGACCCTCAAGCACGTTATTGATCCTGGTCACCGCCTCGGTAACAGCGGCGTCTATAGACAATTGTGACGTATCTAGCAAGAGCGCATCCTTGGCTGGTTTCATTGGCGCCACATCGCGCGTGGCATCGCGATTGTCCCGCGCGAGGATATCGGCAAGAACCGTGTCATAGGTCGCGCCGGGAAGCTCGGCCAGACGACGTTTCGCGCGCACTTCGGGGCTGGCCGTCACAAACAGTTTGACGTCGGCATCCGGGCAAACGACCGTCCCGATGTCGCGCCCGTCCAGAACAGCCCCCCCCGTTTGGTGCGCAAATTCCCGCTGCCAGTTCAGCAGGGCTGCGCGTATTTCAGGAATAGCCGCGATTTTCGAGGCAGTTTCCGAGACCGCGCCGGTTCTGAGACCCGCGGCCGCAAGATCGTCCGCAGTCATCAAAGGCACAAGCGCCACCGCCTGATCCGGTGAAATGCCGGCGTTCAGCATTTTCGCCGCCAATGCGCGATAAAGCAGACCCGTATCCAGATGCCGGAACCCGAAATGCGCCGCAACCGCGCGCGCGATTGTTCCTTTGCCCGCAGCAGCCGGACCGTCGATCGCGACAATGAATTTCACGCTTTGCCGGACCATCTGCGCAAGCCCCCGCGCACAAGCGATGCCAGCAACAGGAAAAGCGGAACTACAAGAGAGGCCCACTTGGCAACGGTCATTGTGCTGGCCGCGCCCACGTTGGCCTCGGTCAAACCAGCGACCCCGCCCAGAAGCAAGTCACGCACCGCAGCATTCTCCGTATAATCAAACACGACGTAAAGCCCCGCCAGCGTCACCACCAAAAGCCGCGCGTAGCGGTTCCAGTGGCCAAGTCGGAGGGCAAGCCCCAACACGAGCGTTGCGCCCAGAAGTGCCGGGAATGTGGTATCCAGCGACTGAAACGGGCCAAGGTAAAACGCAATCCCCGCGTCGCCCAGCCCCTGGAAAAGGGTTTCAACGTCAGCCAGATCATACCCCGCAAACCGCCCGTCCAGTGAATCCGGTCCGCCCGACAACGTCACCAGCCTTGGCCGCGCCCATAAGCCGAGTGCGCCGAAATTGGCAACCGCAAGCCCCAGCAATATCCAGAATACGCGTGCCATTCGCTTTTCCCTTCCGTTTCGAAACCGTCTTATTCCACAGAGGCGCCAAGCCCGTTCATCAATTCAACAAACTCGGGGAAGGATGTCGCAACGGGGCGGCCGTCGTCAAGCGTCACAGGCTTGGCCGATGCCATGCCGAGGCACAGGAAAGACATGGCGATCCGGTGATCAAGATGGGTTGCACAGGTCGCACCCCCTTTGACATTGCCCGCACCGCGCCCGTGGACCGTCAGGGATTCCTCGTCCTCGTCAACCGCGACACCGCACGCTTCCAGCCCGCGTGCCATGGCGTCGATCCGGTCACTCTCTTTCACACGCAATTCACCGACGCCGCGCATGGTGGTCGTTCCTTCGCTAAAGGCGGCAACGACCGACAGGATCGGGTATTCGTCGATCATCGCGGCGGCCCTTTCCGGTGGAACTTCGATCCCTTTGAGGTCCGGGGAAAACCGCGCACGTAAATCACAGACAGGCTCGCCCCCCTCGGTGCGCGCGTTTTCAAACGTCAGGTCAGCCCCCATGTCCCTGAGCGTATCATAAAGCCCGGCGCGCGTCGGGTTGAGGCTGATATTGGGCACCAGAATGTCCGAGCCTTCGACGATCAGCGCGGCACATACCGCGAACGCGGCCGAGCTTGGGTCACGGGGCACAGTCACGGTTTGCGGAGTCAGCTCGGGCAGGCCTTTCAGCGTGATGATGTTGCCGTCTTTGGTCTTTTCAGTTGCGATATCCGCCCCGAAACCCGCCAGCATCCGTTCCGTGTGATCGCGGGTCGCCTTGGTTTCAATCAACCGCGTTTCGCCCATCGTATTCAGCCCCGCCAGCAGCACTGCCGATTTCACCTGCGCCGACGGCACGGGCGAATGGTAGGTGACGGGCACCGCATCCCGCGCGCCAACAAGTGTCAAAGGCAGCTTGCCGCCCGAGCGGCCATGCGCCTCGGCCCCGAACCCGGCAAGCGGGACCGTGATCCGCCCCATGGGGCGCGAACGCAACGACGCGTCCCCCGTAAACGTCGCCGTGATCGGACAGGTGGCCATCGCCCCCATGATCAGCCGCACACCCGTGCCGGAATTGCCGCAGTCAATGACAGTGTCCGGCTCGGCAAATCCGCCGACCCCGACGCCGTTGATCGTCCAGTTCCCGGTGCCCTGCCGCGTTACGTGTGCGCCGAATGCACGCATCGCGGCGGCGGTGCTGAGAACGTCCTCGCCTTCCAGCAGACCGGATATGCGGGTTTCGCCGACGCACAGCGCGCCCAGAATAAGCGCGCGATGTGAAACCGATTTGTCCCCTGGCACATGCGCCGTGCCGCAAAGCGGGCCGGACCGTTTTGATGTCATGGGCAAAGGCGCGCCGGTGGTTGTCATATGCTGATCCTCGGTCAAAGAGTATGTGGTCCCTATAGCCAATGACCCGCGCTGACGCCACCGTGGTTTTGGGGAACGCTCTGGTATCGAGGACTCAAAGTTCGCATCATTGAAATCAGGCAAAACGCGAGGTTCGCGCCCGACCCCGAGGGGGGGGCTGGGTGAAATCCGCAAAGGCCTTTCTTTGAAACGCAAACGTGGCAGCGCTTTGAAACGTTGTGACATTTCGCGCCCGCCCT
>CAYXNM010000215.1:0-3459 GCA_964466385.1 uncultured Rhodobacter sp.
CCGGTCAGATCGAGGCTTTGCAACAGAAACGCCCGGACACCCGGGTCAGAAACTGTATCCGCCAGTGCGAAATCGGCGTCGCGGCGGGTGGAAATTCGACCCAGATCAAGCCCGCGCATCGCCTCTATCAGCGGCATCTGCGTGTGGCCGTAAGCAACCGGCGCAACATCGGCAATCACCAGTTTTGCAACCAAACCGGGATGCTTCAGCGCCAAAACCATCGCCGCCTTTCCCCCCATGGAATGGCCGAGCACATGGGCCGCTCCGCCTTCTGCGGTGAGGATTTCGGCCAGGTCGCCCGCCATGTCCCCATAGCTTTGCGTCGGCTGCCACGCGCTGTTGCCGTGGTTGCGCATGTCAACCGCGATCACGCGATAGGTGCACGACAGTCGTTTTGAAATGACCCCCCAGTTTCTGGCCGACCCGAACAACCCATGAACGATCAGCAGGTTTGGGAGGTCATCGGACCCCGTGATTGTCGTCGCCAGCATTCGCGTCTTTCCAATTCGTTCCGTTTTGTCCCAAACCTGTCTAAAACCCGGTGCGACATAGGGGCAAGCCCATTGTAATGGCGCGCGGGAAGCGCCAAGTCTGTCGGGTTATCATGAAATAGGAGAGCAACATGAAAATGAGCACCGATATTACGCTCAAGGGCGACATGGGCGGGGTCATCGACCGGGTCACGGCGGCGCTCAAGGATCAGGGGTTCGGCGTTTTGACCCGCATCGACGTTGACACGACGCTGAAAGCGAAAATCGGCGCTGATTTTCGCCCTTACGTGATCCTTGGCGCCTGCAATCCCGGCCTGGCCCACCGGGCGCTGAGCGCGCGCCCCGATGTCGGACTGATGCTGCCCTGCAATGTCGTCGTTGATCAGGTTGAAGACGGCGAATGCCTTGTGCGCTTCATCGATCCCGGCGCGATGATGGGTTTTGGCGATCTGGGAGAGGACGAAAAACTGGTTGCGATCGGCGCGGAGGCTGCCGAAAAGATCAACCTTGCGGTTGAGACCCTGCGCTGAGCAGGCAGCGTTTTGCCTTTGCGATCCCTGATCACGCGCGTGTTGCCTGAAACGCGCGCAGGCCCTATTGTGCGCCCTTACAGGAGACGGGGATGTACAAGACTTCGCTGGGATCGGTGACGGCCGAGATCGAGGATTTGCTGGCAGAGAAACTGTCCGCCAAAGGCCGGAACCTTAACCAGAAACTTCAGTCGGCGGGTCGGAAGCTGCCCCGCGATATCCGGCGCAAGGCCGCTTATCTGGCCGAGGTCGAGGCCCGCTGCCAAAACCCCAAGCGCGCGCATGAATACGACCCGGAAAAGGTGCTTGAAGCACGGAAATACTGTGTCGAGCATCTGGAAAAAATCTCTCGTCACGCATGGCGGGATCGGCGCAGGCTGGCGTGGTTCACGTCCCTGCTGGTCAATCTGTTCCTGCTGGCGGTCCTGTTTGCGCTGGCGGTCGTCTACCTGACCTGATCCCTGATGAAAGTGCCGGAACGCAGGTCGTCAAAGGCAGTCCGAAGTTCCTGACGGGTGTTCATGACAATCGGCCCGTGCCATGCGACCGGCTCTCGGATCGGCGTTCCGGAAACCAGCAGGAAGCGAAGCCCGTTTGGTCCGGCCCGGACACGGATTTCGTCGCCCGTATCAAACGCAATCAGCGTATGATTGCCCGACATGTCGCGGATATGGGTGTCCTGACCGGCGATTTCCTTTTCCAGCAAGACCCCCCTTGGGGCGGATGCGTCCAAAAAGTTCCCTTCACCTTCAAATACATAGGCAAAGGTCTGGCGGTAGGTGGCCATCGGCAGCGTTTTGGAAACGCCCGGTTGAACCGACACGTCCAGATAGAGGGGATCGGCGGCAATGCCATCCACCGGGCCGGTCTTTCCCCAGAATCGACCGACGATGACCCGAATGACGGTGCCGTCATCCTCGTGGATTTCCGGGATCTCGCCTGAAGGGACATCCTGATAATTCGGGTCGGTCATTTTCAATTCGCGCGGCAGGTTTGCCCAAAGCTGAAAACCATGCATTTGGCCCCGGTCATTTCCCTGCGGCATTTCCTGGTGCATGATCCCCGATCCTGCGGTCATCCACTGCACGTCACCCGCCCCCAGACGCCCCCGGTTGCCAAGGGAGTCGCTGTGTTCGACACTTCCGGCCAAAACGTATGTGATCGTTTCGATGCCCCGGTGCGGATGCCACGGAAACCCTTTGGAATAATGTGCCGGGTCATCGTTCCGAAAATCATCCAGCAAAAGGAACGGGTCCAGCATGGTCGGGTCTTCAAACCCGAAAGCGCGATAAAGATGCACACCCGCACCTTCAAGTGTCGGTTTTGCGAGGCGTGTCGATTTCGGCGGGCGGATTGACATCATCGTTCTCCTTGATGCGATCAACATATGGCGTTCGACAAATAAGAACAGTGTCGGGAAATGAAATAGATTGTTTCGATATTGGAAACAAAAGGGGCGGACGAAATGGCAGATTTGCGCACGCCGATTGTCGCAACTGGGCGCGCGGGGCGCCGTTTGTTTTGTCGATGATGCCTCCAGTTGCCGCGAAACAAGAGGAATACAGGAACATGAAAACCGGGTTTATAGGATTGGGAAACGTCGGGGCAAAACTGGCGGGCAGCCTGCTGAGGAACACTGTCGACCTGACGGTTTACGATCTGGACGCCGAGCGGGTCGCCCCGTTCCTGCGGCGCGGGGCGAAGGCGGGGCAGAACCCCGGTCAAATGATGCGGGACTGCGATGCGGTGATCACGTGCCTGCCGTCACCGGCGGTTAGCGCGTCCGTGATGGAGGATCCCGGTGGGCTGCTGGACAACGTGACCACGGGAAAAATCTGGATGGAAATGTCCACCACGGACGAGGCCGAGGCAAAGCGGCTTGGTCAAAAGGTGATCGCGAAAGGTGGCGCTGCTGTTGATTGCCCGGTTTCGGGCGGATGCCATCGCGCCGATACGGGCAATATCTCGATCTTTGCGGGCTGTGACCGGGCCACATTTGAACGCATTCTGCCTTTGCTGACGGTCATGGGGCGGCGCGTTCTTCATACGGGTGATCTTGGCTCTGCCAGTACGCTCAAGGTTCTGACGAATTATCTGGCCACGGCCAATCTTGTCACCTGCGCCGAAGCGTTGGTGACTGCCAAGGCGGCAGGGATGGATTTGAACACGACCTATGAAGCGATAAAAATCTCCTCCGGGACAAGTTTTGTGCATGAAACGGAAAGCCAGGTTATCCTCAACGGGTCGCGCGACATCTCCTTTACGATGGACTTGGTGCGCAAGGATATCGGTCTCTTTCAGGACATCGCGGACCGGGCTGGTGTGAAGCTGGAGGTCAGTCCTCTGTTGATCGACATCTTTGACGATGGCATCGCGCGCTTTGGCCCGCGGGAGCTTTCGCCAAACATCATCCGGCGATTAGAGGATGCAACCGGTCT
>CAYXNM010000216.1:0-3449 GCA_964466385.1 uncultured Rhodobacter sp.
AACGTGGCACGTATCGCTGGCGTTAACATCCCGACGAACAAGCGGGTTCAAATCGCTCTGACTTATATCCACGGCATCGGTCATACGACCGCCGCCGCTATCTGCGAAGCTGTTGGCATCGACCGGGCACGCCGGGTCAATGAACTTTCGGACGCCGAGGTTCTGGCCATCCGCGAGCATATCGATGCGAACCTGATGGTCGAAGGCGACCGTCGTCGTGAAACGCAGATCAACATCAAACGCCTGATGGATCTTGGTTGCTACCGAGGTTTGCGGCATCGCCGTGGTTTGCCCGTTCGCGGTCAGCGCACCCACACAAATGCACGCACTCGCAAAGGCCCCGCCCGCGCGATTGCCGGCAAGAAGAAATAGGGGGGCAGGACAATGGCACGTGAAAAAGCACGGACGAAGAAAAAGGAACGCAAGAACATTGCAACGGGTGTTGCGCATGTGAATTCTTCGTTCAACAACACGAAAATCCTGATTTCCGACGTTCAGGGCAACGCAATCGCGTGGTCCTCGGCCGGGACGATGGGGTTCAAAGGCTCGCGCAAATCCACACCTTATGCGGCCCAGATGGCCGCCGAAGATGCTGGAAAAAAGGCGCAGGAACACGGCATGAAGACGCTGGAAGTTGAAGTTCAGGGACCGGGTTCGGGACGCGAAAGCGCGTTGCGGGCCTTGGCGGCGATTGGACTGAACATTACCGCGATTCGTGACGTTACCCCGATTGCACATAACGGTTGCCGCCCGCCAAAGCGCCGCCGCGTCTGATTATTTCGGGCCGTCCCACATGGGCGGCCCGGTCACCTTTTCACCACCCTCGAGAGTTTTCGCGCCCAAAGGATCCGGGTCCGACAACAAGAATGGAGGCCATCATCATGATCCACAAAAACTGGCAAGAACTGATCCGTCCGATCCAGCTTGACATCAAGCCGGGGGCAGACCCCATGCGTCAGGCATCTGCCGTCGCCGAACCGCTGGAGCGTGGCTTTGGCCTGACGCTCGGCAATGCTTTGCGCCGCGTGCTGCTGTCCAGCCTGCAGGGTGCCGCGATCACCAGCGTTCAGATCGACAACGTTTTGCACGAGTTTTCCAGCGTGGCGGGTGTGCGCGAGGACGTGACCGATATCGTCCTCAACCTCAAGGGCGTTGCCGTCCTGATGGAAGTGGAAGGTACCAAACGGGTTTCTATCTCGGCCAAGGGTCCCGGCGTGGTCAAGGCCGGTGATATTTCGGAATCCGCGGGGATCGAGATTCTCAACCGCGATCACGTGATCTGCCACCTCGATGACGGTGCCAGCCTGTTCATGGAAATGACGATCGAAAGCGGCAAGGGCTATGTTGCTGCTGACAAGAACCGCCCGGAGGATGCCCCGATTGGTCTTATTCCGATCGACGCGATTTTTTCGCCGATCCGCAAAGTGTCCTATGACGTGCAACCGACCCGCGAGGGGCAGGTTCTGGATTATGACAAACTGACGCTGAAGGTCGAAACGGACGGGGCGATCACGCCGGAAGACGCGATTGCCTTTGCGGCCCGCATCCTGCAGGACCAGCTTTCCGTATTCGTGAATTTCGACGAACCCGAAGCCGCAGGGCGCGCCGAGGAAGAAGACGATCTGGAATTCAATCCGCTGCTTCTGAAGAAGGTCGACGAACTGGAATTGTCGGTACGTTCGGCAAACTGCCTGAAGAACGACAACATCGTTTACATTGGCGATCTCATCCAGAAGACCGAGGCCGAGATGCTGCGCACGCCGAATTTCGGGCGCAAGAGCCTGAACGAAATCAAAGAGGTTCTGACCGCGATGGGGCTGCATCTGGGGATGGATATCCTCGACTGGCCGCCGGACAATATCGAGGAACTGGCCAAGAAATACGAGGATCATTTTTGATCAACCGTAGGTCGGACCATTGTCCGACCTACGCAATGCCCGCACAGGCGGGGAAAACACGGGCAATCCTGCCCCAAGGAGAGCGGCACGCACGCACGGACCGCCGGACAAAGCATAAAAAAGGACCAAAACCATGCGCCACGCACGCGGCTATCGCCGCCTCAATCGCACGCACGAGCACCGAAAGGCGCTCTTTTCCAATCTCGCCGGCTCGCTGATCGAGCACGAACAGATCAAGACCACATTGCCGAAAGCCAAGGAACTGCGCCCTGTGATCGAAAAGATGATCACGCTCGCAAAACGCGGTGACTTGCATGCCCGCCGTCAGGCCGCTGCAAAACTGAAGCAAGACGCATATGTCGCCAAGCTTTTCGACGTTCTCGGGCCACGCTACAAGGACCGGCAGGGCGGCTATGTTCGCGTTCTCAAGGCCGGGTTCCGTTATGGCGACATGGCGCCGATGGCGATCATCGAATTCATCGACCGCGATTCCGACGCAAAAGGTGCCGCGGACAAGACCCGCGTTGCCGCTGAAGCGGCCCAGGACTGAGCGGAATAAGCGCGCGATCCAATGGTGGCCGTTGCGTTTTACCTTTGTCGATTCGTGGCCCTGAACCCACGTGCCAGAATCCAAAGAAACGAAACCCCGCGGACGTCGTCTGCGGGGTCTCGCCTTCAGGCCACAGTGAAACGCGTCTTATCCAGGGTCAACCGGTTGGGACTCGAGGTCTTTTGTAATCTTCCCCAACTGTACCGGTCCAACTGGCGTGGATCCGGTGAACTCCAAGAGATCCAGACGCACCGCTTTGGGCAGTGCCATGGTCCTTGAAAACAATTCGGGGTCGATACGCGTGGCCCTATTCACAAATGTAATCATCCAATTCGTTACATTGGACAATTTACGGTTGACTTGATATTTATCAACCTGTCTAAAAAGACATGTCTAAAAATATAGGTCTTGATATCGTCCTCCATCAATTAGCGGTGGAATCTCCGGCTGGATACATGGCGGGAATGCACATTAGATTCGCCGGTCCGCTCATGCAATTCCAAACCTACGATCAGGCATGGGTTGAATACTATACTGAAAACGGTTTCGCCCTGCGCGACCCCATGATTGCGTGGGGGTTTGCAAAAGAGGGTGCTTCGCGTTGGAGCGAGGTCGATCTGCCCGATCCCTTCGATATCTTTGGCAAGGCCGCATCCTTTGGCCTGCGGTTCGGAGTTGTCGTTTCAGTTGGTTCCTTGACCTCGCGATCAATCGTAGGGTGCGCGCGCGCCGACCGCGAATTTGCGAATGATGAAATTCTGAGAATTACGAATCTTGTCCAGACATTACATCGGGTGTCCGAGCCACCCGAAAGTCTGACAGATGCACAGAGACAAGCCCTGCAGCTGATAGCCGATGGCTACCGCCATGCCGCTGCTGCAGCGAAACTTGGGATATCCGAGAGCGCACTGAAAGCCAGACTGAATTCGGCACGGAACCGACTTCTGGCCCGCACGACTGCGGAAGCGATTCAGCGCGCCAAGGACTACAGGCTGCTTTGA
>CAYXNM010000217.1:0-3327 GCA_964466385.1 uncultured Rhodobacter sp.
GCGCGCTCGATCTCGGACATGCGGCGGTTCATGCCGGCGATGTTCATCAGGAAAACCAGCGCGCTCACCAGAATCGCCGTGGAAAAGACCAGCAGAACAAAAATGACAAACCTGTAAGAGGCCAGAGTGTCGGAAAACGCGGTCCCCGACTGGGCCAGAATTTCCAGCAGCTTGATCTCAGCGGCTCCGGTCAGATTGTCGTTCTCGACAAAGATCTGCTCGACGCGGTTGTTGAACGCGTTCGCATCGGGAAGATTGTAAAACAACACGACCGAGGCCACGATAAGGATCGCGACAACCGCCCCGATCCCGACATAAGCCGTTGGCAAGCCGCTCAGCTTGCCACGTTTTTTAGAATTTGAGGTAGTAGCTTCCTGCACTGGCCTGTCTTTTCGAAAGTCCTTCCGGTCCGAATACAGACATAACATTAAGCAGGGTCCATCCGCCACGACTAATCCGCTTGGCGACATTCTTGCGAATCTTGTTTTTGTTGCCGCAGATATTATCGGGGATTTTCACGACGCCATAATGGAGTTTCAATGGCGAGGCGATCTTGGCCTTATAGTCGGCAAAACACGCCGCCTCGGCCGGTTGACCGAGCGAGAGACTTGCCGTCAGGGCACATATCAGAGCTGTTGTTTTCATCATGCCCAAAACATAGGGCGATCACGCGGTGATATTCAATAACAAGCGCGCGTGCGTGCGTCTTTCCGTCGGTGTTATCCGATAACATTGCCCCGATATTGCCTAACTTTCAGGGTTTCCGCCAATGTCCGGTTATCGGCACTGCCCGGGGACATTCCCAAACCCCTGCCTGCCACAAAACGCCAAAATGGCCCCGGTAACAGAATGAAAAGGAACACGTCATGAAAACCAAACTGATCGCCCTCGTCACCGCAGGCGCAATCGCAACCGCCGGGATCGGCGCTGCCCCTGCACAGGCCGGGCCAAACGATGACCTTGCGCGTTTTCTCATCGGTGCCGCCATCATCGGCATGATCGCGAATTCCGCCAACAACCCGAACACCTACGTAAGGCGCAATCCGATCATCCAGCCCGTCACCCATGTTCACCGCCACAAACCGCGCACCTGCCTGCGCCAGAAATGGACGTCGCGTGGCTGGGTCAAGTTTTATGCCAGGCGCTGCATGCTCAACCACGGCTGGCACAAGCGTGGACACCGTTGGGTCCGTAACTACCGCTAAAGTGCCTTGGGTGGTTCGGTCGCCATTTTTCCCGGTTCCCTGAGTACCTGTCCCGGCGATCAACACCCATTGCACTCAGGACGGGGCGGTTTTTCCGCCCCGTCCGCTTTTTGGGGTTCTCCTTTTTCGCGGAATACCGCAAATGTCCCCAATGCCCGACTTTTCACATGAAACGCATTTACTGGCCGACGGCGCCCCATCTGTTGCTGGCGTTGACGAGGCAGGCCGTGGCCCGCTTGCCGGTCCGGTCGTTGCCGCCGCCGTTATTCTGGATGCAAACAACATCCCGCCCGGTTTGCGCGATTCCAAAAAACTGTCGGCCCGCCAGCGAGAAGCACTGTTTGACCTGATCGTGGACAGCGCGAATGTTTCCGTTGGGACCGCATCGGTCACCGAGATCGCCAAACTCAATATCCTTCACGCAACCATGCTGGCCATGAGGCGCGCGGTAAAGGGCCTGACGCCCTGCCCCGGCCATGTCCTGATCGATGGGAATCGCGTTCCCGAAGGATTGCAGATGCCCGCAAGCGCACTTGTGAAAGGGGACGACCGCGCGTTCAGTATTGCGGCGGCTTCGATCATCGCCAAGGTCACACGTGACCGCCTGATGTCCGGGTTGGCGCGGAAATTTCCGGGGTATGGCTGGGAAAAGAACGCCGGATACGGCACAAAACAGCATCTTGAGGCTTTGAAAACCCTGGGGGTCACCCCTTACCATAGAGTCCACTTTCGGCCGGTCCACAACATCTTGTATCAAGATAATTAATTAAGCCTTTGATTCAAAAAAGAAATTGACGGCGAATCGCCTTTGACTCATTTTAGCGCCAACAAGAAGCGCAAAGCGCATGAGGCAGAAATGGCGAAAAAGAGGAAGGCAGCAGGCGCAAAGCCCCTGCCGCTGAACACAATTCTTGACGGTGATTGCATCGAGGTCATGAACGGCTTGCCCGAAGGCTCGGTCGATCTGATTTTCGCGGATCCGCCCTATAATCTTCAACTGAAGGGGGATTTGCGTCGCCCCGACAATTCCAAAGTCGACGCGGTTGATGACGACTGGGACCAGTTCGACAGCTTTGCCGTTTATGATAAGTTCACGAAAGACTGGCTAAAAGCCGCGCGAAGGTTGCTGAAACCGGATGGCGCGATCTGGGTTATCGGGTCTTACCACAACATTTTCCGCGTGGGCGCTGCCATGCAAAACGCCGGGCTTTGGATCCTGAATGACGTCGTCTGGCGCAAATCCAACCCAATGCCCAATTTCAGGGGCATGCGGCTGACCAATGCGCATGAAACGATGATCTGGGCCTCGAAATCAGAGAAATCGAAATACACGTTCAACTATGATGCCCTGAAAGCAATGAATGACGGCATTCAGATGCGTTCGGACTGGGTCTTGCCGATCTGCAACGGACATGAACGGCTGAAGAATGACAACGGGGACAAGGCGCATCCCACGCAGAAACCGGAATCTCTGTTGCATCGGGTTCTTGTCGGATCCACCAATCCCGGCGACGTTGTGCTGGACCCGTTCTTTGGCACGGGGACCACGGGGGCTGTCGCCAAGAAACTGGGACGCGATTTTATCGGGATCGAGCGCGAAAAAACCTACCGGGACGTCGCCCGCAAGCGTATCGCAAACGCGCGAAGGTTTGATCGCTCGTCCCTGGAGGTGACCACGTCGCGCAGAGCGGAACCCCGGGTTCCGTTTGGTCAGATCGTCGAACGCGGCATGCTCAACCCGGGGGAATTGCTGACGTCGCTCAACGGGCGGCACACGGCCAAGGTCCGGGCAGACGGCACTTTGATTGCCCATGATACACGCGGGTCGATCCATCAGGTGGGGGCCGCGCTCGAGGGCGCGCCGTCCTGCAATGGCTGGACATTCTGGGGGTTCAGGAAAGACGGCAAAACAATCCCCATCGACATTCTGCGCCAGCAAATCAGGGCCGAAATGCAGACAGCCAGCGGCTGAAACCGGTTATCAACCGAGCGTGCGGCCAGCACGCCATGGATGCAGACTGACCCCGCCGTCAAGGCGGGGAGTCTTATTCCAACCCGACCATTCACTGACTTTTGGCTGCCCGGTTTTAGGCGCAACTCATTTGATACACTGTGTCCCTCG
>CAYXNM010000218.1:0-3269 GCA_964466385.1 uncultured Rhodobacter sp.
CCCTCGATCTCGACCATACAGGCGCGACAATTGCCATCGCTGCGATAGCCCGGCTGACCCGAATGGCAAAGATGCGGAATATCTGTTCCGGCTTCGCGCGCCACATCCCAGATAGACTGTTGGGGGGTCGCCGTCACCTCTTTGCCGTCGAGTGTAAACCGGATGGTATCGGACATAAGTGTGCTCCGCGCTGGTCAGGAATTCCTGATCGGTTAAACCACACAGCGCGGGCCGGGAAAACACAAATCCCGACGCCAAAGTCGCCGTTCACGTCCTGTCCGGGGTTCAGAGCCTGCGGCGCGAGTATTTTTCGGAACAATGAGGAGGCCATTGGCAAGGTATTGTCAGCGCGCTAAGGCTGGGCAAAAGAATGGGGGTGGCCATGTCGATACATCTTTGGATCCGCGCTGAACAACGCGAAAACGAGCAACGGGTCGGTATAATGCCGGAAGGCGTGGCAAAGCTGGTCGCCAATGGTTTTCGGGTGAGCGTCGAACAAAGCCGCTGCCGGGCGGTCGGAATCGAAGGTTACAAGGCGGCCGGGGCTGAAATCGTTTCAGAGAATTCATGGCCCCGAGCGCCACTGGAAGCGGTCATTTTCGGCCTCAAGGAACTGCCGGATGATGGCGCCCCGCTCGTTCACCGCCACATCATGTTCGGGCATGCGTTTAAGGGACAGGCCGAGGGGTCTGCGCTATTGCGGCGGTTCCGCGACGGGGGAGGTGCGCTTTACGATCTGGAATACCTGACCGACGAAAGTGGTCAGCGCGTGGCGGCGTTCGGGTATTGGGCGGGTTTCGCAGGGGCGGCTGTCGGGCTCAAGGTTTGGGTTGCGCAACAGGCCGGGGAGCTTGTCGGACCGGAGCATGTCCAAACATACCCTGGCAAGGATGCCTTGCTGGCTGATCTGATGACCGATCTTTCCGCCGCGCTGGCCAACGGCGCGGTCCGGCCAAATGCGATCATTATCGGGGCATTGGGGCGTGTCGGGACCGGCGCGGGTGATCTGTTGACGGCGATGGACCTGAAAACCACCCGCTGGGACATGAAAGAGACGGCAAGCGGTGGGCCTTTTCCCGAGATTCTGGACCATTCCATTTTCGTCAATTGCGTTCTGGCCAGCCCGAACATTCCGGTTTTTGTCCCAAAACCCGCGCTTTCTGCACCGCGACGGCTGTCGGTGATTTCCGATGTCTCCTGCGATCCCAACAGCGATTATAACCCTGTGCCGATTTACGATCACGCCACCACGTTTGATGATCCGGTCATTCGCGTGGCGAACAAGCCGAAACTCGACGTGACCGCGATTGACAATCTGCCCTCGATGCTGCCGGTTGAAGCAAGCCGGGACTACGCCGGACAGCTTTTGCCCGCGCTCCTGCAACTTGGGCGTATCGACCACAGTGTCTGGGCAAGGGCGGGAGAGGTTTTCATTCGCCACTTAGCCGCGCTGTGAGGTTTTCCGCCATCATTTTCGACTGGGACGGAACACTTTGCCAAACGCTGGGGCTTTGGGTTGCGGCCTATCAAGCGGCACTTGCCGACGTGGGATATGCGCTGTCGGCAGACGAGGTGCGCGATGTCTTTTTGCATCATCACGAGCGGATCGACGCGCTTTATCCCGGCCTCGATTACCAAGGTTTGCTCAGGGCCGTTTACGACAACGTCGCCGCGAATATCGGGCGCACGCAGCTTTACCGGAATGCAGCGACGACGCTTTGGAAACTGACCGCGCAGGAGTGTGGCGTCGCGCTGGTCTCGACCAGTTCGCGGCGGGTTCTGACGGCAGGACTGGCCACGCACGGGATCGATGATCTGTTTGGGTTCGTGCTGTCGGGTGACGAGGTCGCCCGGATCAAACCTGACCCCGAGCCTTTCACGACCACCCTGCACGCGCTTGGGTTGCGTGCCGAAGAAACGCTTGTCATCGGTGACAATCGGGGTGACATTCTGGCGGGCAAGGCGGCGGGAATGCAAACGTGCCTTTTCACGCCGCCTGAGAACACTGCGTTCCACGATTTCGAGGATCTCAGGCGTTCAATGCCCGATTTCGAGATTGATGATCTGGCACAGATCTTGACCATGTGAAGGAAGAAATGATGCGCAAAACCCACTGGATCGGTACCGGGCTGTCGGCCATTCCGGGTCTCAGACGACTGATTGAAAACGGCCACGATGTGGTCGTCTGGAACCGCACTCCTGACAAGGCGTACGCGGCGGTCGGGGACATCACCGACAAAATCCACGCGTTTTCCATGGGCGGGATCAGCGACGCGCTGTCGGCCGGTGATATCCTCGTTTCGATGCTGCCCGGTGACTGGCACGTTCCGCTGGCCGAGCTTTGCCTTGAAAAGGGCGCGCATTTTGTCAGTTCCAGCTACATCGCGCCGGAAATGCGCGCCCTTGACGCCCGTGCGAAAGCCGCCGGTCTTTGCGTCGTGAACGAGGTCGGACTGGACCCCGGCATCGACCATGTCATGGCCCACTGGCTGGTCGCCGATTACCGCGCCAGCGATGCCTTTGACAAAGGCAACGCGATTTCCTTTCTGTCCTATTGTGGCGGCATCCCGAAGATCGAAAACGATTTTCGTTACAAGTTTTCCTGGTCGCCTCTTGGCGTATTGAAGGCATTGCGGTCGCCCTCGCGTTCGATCGCCGGGTTCAAAGAGCTTACCGTGGCACGCCCGTGGGATGCCATCTCGTCCTACACGGCACCCTTGTGGGAGCCTGAAACCTTCGAAGTTTATCCCAACCGCGACTCGATCCCTTTCATGGAGGAGTATGGGTTTGATCCGGAATGGCCCGTCAGGCAATTCGTGCGCGGGACTTTGCGGCTGAACGGTTGGGCCAAGGCGTGGGACGACGTTTTTACGGAGGTCGAGACGCTGGAAGGCCCGCAAGGCGAAACGCGTCTTGCGGAAATGTCAGATCAGTTCTGGCGTGACAATCCTTATGACGCGGGCGAGCCTGATCGTGTCGTCCTGTGTGTCTCGCTCAAGGCCGAGGACGACGGCAAGGCGGTTTATCACAAGACTTATGTGATGGACGCCTTTGGAACGGAGAACGGCACAGCGATGGCGCAACTTGTGTCCGTTCCGTTGTCGCTGGCGATCGAGGCGGTTGCGAATGGCGAGATCGGCGCAGGGGTATCAGCGGCACCGCGCGATCCCAAACTGGTCGCGCGCTGGATGAAAACGGTCGGCACCATTGCACAACATTTGGAAGTGGTGGATTCGTAGGTCGGACAATTGTCCGACCGACGCGGCAGA
>CAYXNM010000219.1:0-3226 GCA_964466385.1 uncultured Rhodobacter sp.
CGCCCATGCCGCCGCCCTTCCCCACCCATCCACCAAAAAAAGAAACGGAAAAAACCCGACCGCCGGTGCGCCGGACAAAAAAACCGGCGGCGGGTCGCCCCGCCGCCGAAAAATGTCAACACGCCGGCCAGATCAGCCGTTTTTCCACCAGCGCTCGGCCGCTTTGGAGCCGTCGAGTTCCCAGTTGCCAGCCATTTGCTCGTCATGGCCGACGGATTTGGAAACGCCCATGATGTAGTTCGCAAACATCGGAATGATCGAGCCGCCGTCGTCATTGATAAGCGACTGAGCTTCGGCGTACATCGCGCGGCGCTTGTCTGTATCCAGCTCCTTGCGCGCCGTCTTGACGATATCGTTGAACTTCGCGGACGATTCCGTGCCCTTCCAGGCGGTGTCGTTCCATTCGGTGTCATTGGTGTAAGCCGCCGAGAACATCCAGTCCTCGGTCGGGCGCCCACCCCAGTAACATGCACACCAGCCCTTTTTGTTCCAGACGTTGGACCAGTACCCATCCGACGGCTCGCGCACGACCTCGATATTGATGCCTGCTTCGGCTGCCGACGCTTTGACAAGCTGTGCCGCGTCAACCGCACCGGCAAAAGCCGCATCGGACGACGACAGCGGAATGGCACCGGAATGGCCCGACTTCTTGTAATGGAAGGCGGCCTTGTCGGCGTCAAACTCGCGCTGAGGCAGGTTGTCTGCGTGATACTGGTTCGCCGTCGAGATCGGGTGATCGTTGCCCATGACACCGTGACCCAGCAGGATCTTGTCCACCAGCTCCTGACGTTTCACAGCCAGTTTCAGCGCCATCCGCAGGTCGTAATTGTCAAACGGCGGTGTATCCAGACGCATGGGGAACGTGTAATGCAGCGTGCCCGTGGCTTCGACGATATCCAGTGTCGGAACCTTCTTGAGCAGATGCACTGTTTTGGGATCAACGCGGTCGATCACGTCAACATCGCCATTCATCAACGCGTTCTGGCGTGCCGTCACATCAACGATGGACAGTTGCAGAACCTCGTCAACATGCGCCGCGCCCTCTTTCCAGTAATCGGCATAACGCGTATATTCCGAACGGACGCCCGGTTCGTTGCCTTGGAGAACATAGCCACCCGTGCCGATACCGCTGGCCCAGTCGATGGTTCCGTCGCCATTTGAGGGGCGGATCGCAAAGTGGTAGTCTGAAACGATAAAGCCAAAGTCGGCATTGCCGTCATCGAGCGCGAAGACGACCGTGTCGCCGTCGGCAGTGATATCCTTGACAGCCGTCAGCAGACCCTTGGCCGCAGATTTCGACGCCTCGCCACGGTGGTGGTTGAACGAGTCGATGACATCCTGTGTCGTCAACGATTTGCCATTGTGGAACGTGACACCGCCGCGCAGTTTGAAGCGCCAGGTGGCGGCGTCCGCAGAAGCTTCGTAGCTTTCCGCAAGTTCCGGACGCAACTGACCGTCCGATCCGACCTCGGTCAGGTGGTTGGCAATGGCATAGCCCTGAAACGTGGAATAGCCGTTTTCGTAGGTCGACGGATCCAGCGAATCCGTGGTCGAGCCGTGGCCCTGCCCGACGCGCATGATACCGCCCTTTTTGGGGGTTGCGGCCTCGGCCCTGACGGCCAGCACGGACGCGGCAGAGATCGTCAGGCCAAGCGCGGTCGCGCCCTGCATGAACGTCCGGCGGCTGACCTTGCCCTGACTGTATAGTTTCGACAATTGGTCGATGGTTTTCATTTTGAACTCCCTGTTCGGTTGCAGAATCCACTCTCGCAAACGCGGTTGGAAACCGGGACGCTCGATCCTGAGACCAGCGCATGGGGTGAGTGTGAGCGATAAAACCCCTGTTTGGCAAGGGAATTTTCCCGCAATTCCCTGAGGGAAAGCGAAAGTTGAAACGCCATAAGGAGGAATGGTTTCAACGAACCATTACCAAAGGTAGAGGGTGCATTTTTTCCTTCCTGTTCAATGTGCTCCGTAAGCGGCGCGATTTGCTCGGAATATCCCGATTGCGACGGGACGTATCCGGGCGCCGCACCGGACACCAACCGCCACCACACCGAAGAATCGCAGAGAAATGTCTTTACAAGGCCCGTTCGTTCGTTAGCCTGCTGTTCATAACACGACGGACCCGAGACAGAATCGGGCCGCTGCCACGGGGGGGGCAAGTCGACTGGGGCCGATTGGCCGGGTTCGACCTACCCTGAAATTTGAGCGCGATTTATTCGCAACCAGTATCGGGAGGGCGCACGTGCACCCAGTCGTCAGGACGGTTATTCAGCGACTTCTGCTTGGCCTTTTCACGCTTTTTGTCGTCTCGCTCATCATCTTCAGTTCGATCGAGTTGCTTCCGGGCGATTTCGGCGAAGCCGTTCTGGGTCAGGCCGCGACGGAAGATACGGTTGCCGCCTTCAGAAAAGAGCTGGGCCTCGATCAACCGGCTTACGTTCGTTACGTCAACTGGGTGGGCGGCGCCATTCAGGGGGACTTCGGGACATCGTTTTCGGGGCGTGCGTCCTCGGGTGTGGATCGCTCGCGCGATGTTGTGGAACTGATCGCACCGCGGCTGAGGAACACCTTGTTTCTTGCCAGCATGACGGCTTTGATCGCGGTGCCGCTGGCGCTGTTTCTGGGCATAACGGCCGCCCTTTACCGCAATTCGCTTTATGACAGGACGGTCAACGCGGTGACCCTGACCACCATTGCGACCCCGGAATTCTTCGTCGCCTATATCCTGATCCTGCTTTTTGCCTCGCTCAACCAGTGGTTTCCGTCGCTTGCCAATATCGACAGCTCGATGGGGCTGGGTGAAAAGATCTATAAGACAATTCTGCCCTCCGCGACGCTGACGCTGGTCATTCTGGCCCATATGATGCGTCAGACTCGCGCCGCGATCATCAACCTGCTGGCCAGCCCCTATATCGAAATGGCGCGGCTCAAGGGCATATCTTCGACCCAGGTCATCCTGCGCCATGCCCTGCCCAATGCCTGGGCACCGATCTCCACCGTCGTTGCGTTCAACCTCGCCTATCTTGTGGTCGGCGTGGTGGTGGTCGAGGTGGTCTTTGTCTATCCCGGCATCGGCCAGTTGATGGTGGATGCCGTGCGCACGCGCGACATTCCCGTGGTTCAGGCCTGCGCGCTCTTTTTCGCGGGAACCTACATATTACTCAACCTGATTGCCGACATCATCGGCATCATCACCAACCCGAGGCTCTTGCACCCCAGA
>CAYXNM010000220.1:0-3173 GCA_964466385.1 uncultured Rhodobacter sp.
GCCTTGGCCACATCGGCCCCGTTGCGGATACCGCCCGCATAAACGAGGCTGATTTCGCCGCGCTTGCCAAGATCGTCAATCGCTTTGCGCGCCTGACGAATCGCCGCGATGCCGGGAATGCCTGTATCTTCGGTCGCAAGATGCGGACCGGCGCCGGTCGAGCCTTCCATCCCGTCGATATAGATGCTGTCGGGATCGCATTTCACCGCCATGCGCACGTCGTCATAAACCCGCGCGGCCCCCAGTTTCAGCTGGATCGGGATCTGCCAGTCGGTCGCTTCGCGGATTTCCTGAATTTTCAGGGCCAGATCGTCGGGCCCCAGCCAGTCGGGATGACGGGCAGGTGACCGTTGATCGATGCCGGCCGGGAGGGACCGCATCTCGGCCACCTGGTCCGTCACTTTTTGGCCCATCAGGTGGCCGCCAAGTCCGACTTTACAGCCCTGTCCGATGAAAAACTCGCAGCCATCGGCCAGGACCAGGTGATTGGGGTTGAAGCCATAACGCGACTGGATGCACTGGTAGAACCATTTCGAGGAATAGCGTCGCTCGTCCGGGATCATGCCGCCTTCACCCGAACAGGTCGCGGTGCCGGCCATGGTTGCGCCGCGTGCAAGCGCGGTTTTCGCTTCGTAAGACAGGGCGCCAAAGCTCATGCCGGTGACGTAAACCGGGATATCAAGTTCCAGCGGGCGTTTTGCGCGCGGCCCGATCACGGTCTTGGTTTCGCATTTTTCACGATACCCTTCGATCACGAACCGGGTCAGCGTGCCGGGCATGAATGTCAGATCATCCCAATGGGGGATTTTCTTGAAGAGCGAGAAGCCGCGCATCCGGTAACGCCCCAGCTCCGCCTTGATATGGATATCGTCCATGACATGCGGCGGAAAGATAAAGCTGTCGCCCATCCGTGTCGTATCGCGATCCAGCGGCTTCTTTGTTTTGATGTCTCCATCAGCCATATTCGTATTCCTTTCAGACCCTTAGACCAAAATCGTTTCAGATTGAATCAATCTGAAAAAGAATTTTGGTCCAGTTTCAACGGTTTGAGCAAAATCCTGGGATCAGACTGGTTCAGTCTGATCCGTTTTTGCTCTAGAGGATGAGCTTCTTCTCGGAGGGCTCAAGATTGTCGTAGTTCCACAGCTGTCGTCCGGCGACGATCTTCTGGAAATGATCCACGCCCTTTTCAGGCATCAGGCCGTATTGCGTCAGCTTGCGCGTCAGCCACGCCTTGTCGAGATCACTCAGATCACCCGGCACCGCGTCAACGCCGCAGCTTTTGATGTCGCCGCCCACATAGATCGTGCCGTCATACATGCTGTCGCCAAGGTTCTTGCCCGCGTTGCCGCAGATGATCATGCGCCCGCGTTGCATCATGAACCCGGTCAAGGCACCCGTGTCACCGCCAACGATGATCGTCCCACCTTTCTGGTCGATCCCCGTGCGCGAGCCGACCGAGCCGCGCGACACAAGGTCACCACCGCGAAGCGCCGCGCCAAACGTAGACCCTGCGTTCTTTTCCACAACGATCGTGCCTGCCAGCATGTTTTCGCCGCACGACCAGCCGACCCGACCCTTGATGGTCACGTTCGGCCCGTCGATCAGGCCAACGCCGAAATATCCAAGCGAGCCTTCGATGATCAGGTTCAGCCGCGTCAGGATGCCAACCCCAAGCGAGTGTTTGCCGCGCGGGTTCTTGATGACGATGGTGCCGTACCCTTCGGCCATCAGTTCGCGGATGCGGGAATTGGCCTCGGTCGAGGTCAGGTCATCCACGTCAAGCTCGGTCCGCTTGTTGAAATCAACGTCGGGCGCCCAGGGGTATTCAAACCGTTCTTCCTCGTCCGGATTGAACTCGATCCGCATGGCGCGGCCCGTCAGTTGGTCGGTGCGCATTCCAAGTGCCGTGACACGCTCTTCCTGGGTCATTTCGCTCAGCTCTGCGTCGCTTACGCTTGCCATACCCGAACCTCCTCGTCGTAGGGATCAGTTGTGTCGATTTCCTGGGGCAGGATCGCGCGAATGGCCACCTCTTCGCTGGCCATGGCGATCAGATCGTCGCTTTCGTAAAGCACAAGGGGTTTTGCGGCCATCGTGTCCTTGGCCATGCCCAACTGGTCCTTGGTGGCGACCAGATAGGTGAAGACGCCGTCGATTTCCTCGATCGAGGAACGCAGGCTGTCTTCCAGCGACACGCCATTGGACAGGTTGTGGGCCGTGTAAACGGCCAGCAATTCGCTGTCGCAATCGGACATGAACCGGTGGCCCTTGCGTTCCATCTCGCGGCGCATGATCCAGTAATTGGTGATCTGTCCGTTATGCACAACCGAAATATCGTTATAGGGAAACGCCCAATAGGGGTGGGCGGACTTGATATCGACATCCGATTCGGTGGCCATGCGGGTGTGGCCGATCCCGTGGGTTCCGTTGAAATCGTTGAGCCCGTAAGCCCCTGCGACCTCGGCGGCATCGCCCAGATCCTTGATCAGTTCCAGACCGTTGCCCATCGAGAGGATTTCCGTGCCTGCGTCTTCTTCGATATGGGTCGCCATCGTGGCGGTATCGCCCTCATGCGTCAGAACGTAGCGCAGCGCGTGTTCCTGCGGCGATTCCTTTGATTTGACGTCGGCACCGTGTTCGGCAAGGATCGCGTCGACCCGCGCCACCCGGTCGGCGATCAGTTGGTGAACGCCGTGGCCGACCGCGCGATCCTCGGCCTCGGCGACCTTGATCCGCATGACATAATCTTCAGGCGCGCCGCCGTCGGAATAGACCGCGTAACCGGTCGAATCCGGCCCGCGATGTTTGAGCGCCTGCAACATCGCGGTCATTTCCCCGCCGACGTTGGAGCTTTTGCCCTTGTGAATTAATCCAGCAATTCCGCACATGTTACGATGCGCCTCCTTTTTGATCCGTGTTTCCCGGGTGGCGGGCCAAATACGGCCCGCCGCATCGATCGCGCTGCCTCAGGGCAGGCATTCCATATAGGTTTCGTTGTCCCACTCGGTGACGGTCGCGTTGAAGCGCGCGAACTCGTCGAACTTGTATTCGTGGAACAGGCGGTACATCTCGCCGGGCAGACCACGCTGAACGACTTCGCTGGCTTCAAGATGATCCAGCGCTTCGCCCAGCGACATCGGCAGTTTCTTGACCTGCTTGCCGGCCTTGAT
>CAYXNM010000221.1:0-3121 GCA_964466385.1 uncultured Rhodobacter sp.
CCTGATCCTCGCAATCCTGCCGGGTTTCCGCGTCAATCACCACCGTGTGGTCAACCCCGATATCGTGGAAAACACTCTGATAGCGCGCGCCGGTGTCGGGCAGTTGCGAGGCTGTCGGGATAATGGCGATCCGCGCGTTTTCGCCGCCGCAGACGTTCGCGAACTGGCTGAGAATGGTCGGCGAATTAACCTTCTTTTCCCCACCACCAATGGGGATGATCCATCCCCTCCGTTCGGACTTAGCCACTTTTGCAGGGGACAATTCTGGAATTCCTTGTGACCGTACCGGACGGCGACTTTCAGGACTCAATCAACCGATGTCAAGGGATGACGGCCCCGTTCAGGTCTTCATGGCGAAGGTTGTGTCGTTGAACGGGACTGCCCGCAGCGGCCATTAGTCCTGGCAACACCCCAAGCGTATTGAAAACGCCGGTTTTCAGGATGGTCTTATCGGTCACGAAGGTTTTGACGTTCATGCCCGCTGACCGGCGAAATGGATTGAGGGCCGGAGGGTAACCACAAGGCCCAGCCGCCAGAACCATCCGCCTTTCGTCCTACCCCTGCCCAGCGACCCGCGGGGTCGGCGCGGGATCGTGTTTCCTCACAGCACGCTGGCCGCGCGTTCATATAACGCTGGACAATACCCGGTGCTTGGGCTTTCTTTTCGGCATTCAGCTGTCAAAGGAGATCGAACATGGAATTGAAAATGTCTTTCAAAATACTGGCGCTTTCGGCGGGGCTGGTGGCTCTGGGCGGAGCTTCATTCGCGCAGAACGCCTGTTCAACCGGAAAAACGATAACGGACGGGCATCTGACCGTCGCCACCGGAAATCCGGCCTATTTCCCGTGGGTCATGGATAACAATCCGCAATCGGGCGCAGGCTTTGAAGCAGCGGTGGCCTACGCGGTTGCAGAGCGCATGGGGTTTTCCAAGGACCAGGTGACATGGACATCGGCGTCTTTTGACCAGTCCATTCAGCCCGGCGCAAAGAATTTCGACTTTAACCTTCAGCAATTCTCGATCACCGCGGACCGTGAAAAGGTCGTCGATTTCTCGGTGCCCTATTATTCCGCCGCGATGGCCGTTCTGACCCGAAAATCGGTGGTCGAGGCCGGTGCCACACCGACGCTTGGCTCGCTCAAGACGGTTCTTTGGGGGGCGGATGCGAGCACGACAGCACTGCCCATGATCAAAGGTCTGATCGCGCCGGATAAGGACGCGCTGCTTTACAACGACAACACGGACGTGGTTGAGGCGATGAAAGCCAACCAGATCGACGCGGCGTTGTTTGATTTGCCAACGGCGCTTTATCTGGGTGCGGTGGTTCTGGATGACGGTGTCGTATTGGGCCAGTTCCCGGCGGACCGGTCTGAAAACCCCGACCAGTTCGGCCTTTTGATGGAAGAAGGCAATCCGATCAAAGCTTGTGTGGACGAAGCGCTGAACACGATGACGGCAGATGGTGCGCTCGCGGCGATCGAGGCCGAGTGGCTGCAACAGACCACCGGCGTTCCGGTGATCGAATAACAAGGTGGCCCTGACACAACGTCAGAAATATGAACAGACGGCGCGGCGGCGCAGCGTTCGTATTGCCGTTGGCAGTACGGTCGCGGTCGCCGCGCTGTTACTTGTGCTGATCCCGCTGTCGCCGGGATGGCCCGCAGTTCAGAAGAGCTTTTTCAATGCCGAGGTCTTCCTGAAGACCTTTCCGACGCTGCTGCGCACGTTCCTGCTCGACGTGGCGATTTTTGCGTGGTGCGCGCCGCTCATTGCGGTTCTCGGTCTGGTGATCGCGCTCTTTCGCGATGCAACTGCGCCGGCGCTCTATCCCTTGCGGCTGCTCGGTATCGTTTATACGGATGTCTTCCGGGGCATTCCGGTCATCCTGATCGTCTATCTGGTGGGGTTCGGCATTCCGGGGCTTGGGTTGCAGCGGCCGTTCAACAGCCCTTACATCTGGGGTTCGCTGGCGCTGATCCTGACCTATTCGGCCTATGTCGCCGAGATATACCGTTCGGGGATCGAGTCCATCCACGCCTCGCAGCGCGCGGCGGCGGCGTCGCTGGGGCTTTCCCAGATGGACAGCATGCGCTTTGTCATTCTGCCCCAGGCCATAAGGCGCGTGGTGCCTGCCAACATGAACATGCTGATCGCGCTGCAAAAGGATGTGGCCCTGCTGTCCTTCATCGGCCCGGTCGAGATTTTGCGCCAGGCCGGCGTTTACAAATCGCTTTACGCGAATTTCACGCCCTACGTGGCGGCGGCGATCATTTTTCTGGTGGTCACAATACCTGCGACGCGGTTTGCCGACAGTCTGATGGCCCGGCAACATCGAGAAAGATCCTGAGGCGGAACATTGGCAATTCTGGACCTGAAGAACATCCACAAAAGCTTTGGCAGTGCTGAGGTTCTGAAAGGAATCGACCTCTCTATCCGCGACGGCGAGATGGTGTGCCTGATCGGTTCATCGGGGTCGGGTAAATCGACGATGCTGCGGTGCATGAACCTGCTTGAAGCGATTGACGAGGGTGAAATACTGCTGGACGGCAAGGATATTTCGGTGCCCGGGTTCGATCCTCAGACGGTTCGGCGGCAAATCGGGCTGGTCTTTCAGAGTTTCAACCTGTTTCCGCACATGACGGCGGCCGAGAACGTGATGCTGGCGCCAAGGCGGGTCCACAGGCTCAGCCGTGGGGAACTGGCCCCGCGCATCACCGGATTGTTCAAAAAATTCGGACTGGCCGAATTCATGGACAGCTATCCCGACCAGTTGTCAGGCGGCCAGCAACAGCGCGTGGCGATTGTCCGCGCGCTGGCGATGGAGCCGGGGATCATGCTGTTTGACGAGATCACGTCGGCCCTCGACCCCGAACTGGTCAGCGAGGTTCTGGATGTCTTGCGTGCGCTTCACGCGCAGGGGATGACCATGGTTCTGGCAACGCACGAAATGGCCTTTGCGCGCGAGGTTGCCGACAGGGTTTGTTTTCTGGACAAGGGCGTGATCGTCGAGGAAGGCCCGCCGGATCAGATTTTTGCCGCCCCGAAAGAGGCGCGCACACGGGCTTTTTTGCAAAGCATCCTTTGAGGCCAATACGCCCAACGACAGACTTGTGAGGCAGG
>CAYXNM010000222.1:0-3110 GCA_964466385.1 uncultured Rhodobacter sp.
CATGTCGCGCGGGTTGGTAATCAGGATGTTCTTGCAGCCAAAGCCCGTGTAAAGCAGGAAATTCGCCATCAGCGCGAAGATATGGTAAAGCGGAAGGGCAGTCACGATGATCTCTTCGCGTTCGACAACCACGGCCTTGAGCGCATCATATCCCTGATCCATGTTGGCAAGAATATTGCCATGCGTCAGCACCGCCCCTTTGCTGGGGCCGGTCGTCCCGCCGGTATATTGCAGGAACGCCAGATCGCCGCGGTTGATATCCACGGGCGAAAAAGACATGCTGGCCCCCTTTTCAAGGGCGTCCGACAAATGTGTGTACTTCCCGAAATCGTCCGGCACAGGTGGGGACGGCAGAGGGTTCTGGCCGCAGTCACCCAGAGTCATGACGACGACCTGCCGGATGCCGGTTTCACTGCGGATCGGCGCAAAACTGGCGATCGAGCCGGAAAACAGCACCAGAACCTCGGCCTCGCTGTCGTTGAGCTGGTGGTTCAGTTCAGCGGATGTGTAAATCGGGTTGACGCTGACCTGAACCCCGCCGCATTTGTGGATGGCCATCGTGACCACAGGATGGGCCAGACAATTGGGCGACATCAGGGCCACCTTGGTGCCTTTCCTGATGCCCATTTCGCCTTGCATATACGCGGCCAGCGCATCGGAATACGCCCCAAGGTCCGAAAAGCTCAGCGTGTTGCCGTAGTTCTCAAAGGCGACGGCCTCGCCGTATTCGTGAACCGCGCCGTTCAGCATGTCCCAGACAGAGTCGGCCTTGCAGACCCTCTCGATCGCTGTTTGTGTCAATGTTCTACCTCTTGTGCAGTGGTTTTCAGAGCGCCGGTTGCCAACCTTGTGTTCCCTGCCGCGGCCAGATCGCCATTTGGCGCGCGTCGCTTGCCCGGAAAACCGGCTCCCGCTTTGCGAAAAGCGCCCTAGTCGGACCATTCCCAGGGGCGGGTGAAGTCGCCCAGACTGGCTTTTACGGCCTTGTCCTTGACGTCGCCGGTTTTCCGCAGCCGTGCGATCAGGCCGCGTTTCTTGCTTTCGACCACTTCGGCGACTTCGGCGGAAACGCCGTCCTTAAGGAGCGTTGCGTCAAACACGCGGGTGATGGCGGATTTACGCAGGTCGGGTTTGAATATCTTGCCGACCGCGGTTTTCGGAAGCTCGTCCATCAGTTCGATATACTTGGGAATCGCGGCTTTTTCGCCGATCCGTTCCTTGGCAAAGGCCATCAGGTCGGCGTCCGTTGCGGTTGCGCCGGCGACAAGCTCCACATAGGCTGCGGGCAGTTCGCCGGAATGGGCATCCGGTTGACCGATGGCGCCCACGAAAGCAACGTCCGGATGGGCCGCCAGCGCCTCCTCGATGGTTGCCGGGTCGATATTGTGCCCGCCCCTGATGATCAGATCCTTGGCGCGACCGGTGATCCACAGATAACCGTCCGCGTCGATCCGGCCCAGATCGCCTGACCGCAAATACGTCTTGTTGGCGTAAAGACCCTTGTTCTTGTCAGGCTCGGTATAGGTGCCGCCCGGGATGACACCGGGGTTGGAGATGCAGATTTCGCCAACTTCATCGGTTTCACATTCCTTGTTGACCTTTCCGTCTGCTGCACAGTCATAGATCTTGACGTCCGTGTAAGGGAACGGGATGCCAACCGAGCCGACTTTCTTTTCGCCCGAAACCGGGTTGCAGGAAATAAGACAGGTGGCCTCGGTCATGCCGTAGCCTTCCAGAATGGTCACGCCGGTGGCCTTGACGAAACGGTTGAACAATTCAACCGGCAGCGGGGCCGAGCCGCAAAAAGCGGTTTTCAGCGTCGAAAGATCGGCATCGACCGGCACCTGCATCAGGGCCGCCGCCGCCGTTGGCACGGTGACCATATAGGTTCCACCCCAACGTTCGATCAGTTTCCAGAAGTTTTCAAACACCCCTTCGCCGCGATAGCCGGCGGGCGTCGGCATGACCATGTGCGCCCCCGCGCCAATCGTTGCCATCAGGATGGGATAGGCCGCAAAGACATGAAAGAGCGGCAAGGGGCAGATCACGACGTCTTCTTCGGACATCAGAAGTTCTTCAGAGCACCAGCCCTGGTAAAGCATGCCCGAATACCGGTGCTGCGCCACTTTGGGCATACCCGTCGTGCCGCCGGTGTGGAAATAGGCCGCGACCCGATCCGTGGTTGCGTCCTGAAAGTCCAGCGCATCGGCGCGGTGCTTTGCCAGTTCGCGGTTGAAATCCAGCACCTTGGCGTGGTGGTTCACCGGATTTTTCGGGCGGATCAGCGGAACGATCCAGCTTTTGGGTGGCGTCAGATAGCGAAGAAGATCAACCTCGAGCACCGTTTTCAGGTCGGGAGCATGGCCAATCGCCTCCTCGGCCTTTTGTGCCACATCGGTCTTGGGGAACGACTTCAGGGTGACCAGAACCTTGGCCCCGGTTTCGCGCAGGATGGCCCCGATCTGTTCGGCTTCCAGCAAAGGGTTGATCGGGTTGACGATCCCCGCCACCGCGCCGCCCAGCAGCGTGATCGCGGTCTCATTGGCATTTGGCAGCAAATAGGCGACCACGTCGTTTTCCCCAACACCAAGGCGGCGGAACATGTTCGCGGCCTGCGTGACCTTGCCGAGCGTCTGGGCCCAGGTCAGGGTCTCGGCCTTGTCCTTTGGTCCGGAAGTTATCTGAAAGGAGATCGCATCGCGGTCCGGAAACCGCCGCGCCGCGCGTGCGACATACTGATAGACCGTCGTCGTATCCTGCCGGTCGTCGAACGGCATCATTGCTTCGATGGCGGTTTTGTCCGCCATGGTGGCCATATCGGTCATGTTTCCCCCTGCACCAGTTCTGGTATGTTATCTGGCGCTCAGAATGAAACAAAAACCCCCTTGGGCGCAACCCTTTGGGTGCGCTGGTCCTTTGGGAGGGAACGTAACCTTTGCCGGTCGGGGCCGCGCGAGACGGGATTTTATACCAACGGCTGTTTTCCTTGACCACATTTCTGTGGGTGAGAGAGACCGGAGTTGGCTTTGAAAGGGGCGTTGAGATTTGCGCCGGACCGGTTAACAGGCGCTGAAAGCGCCCCGGCCCTGCGCCTGCCCGTCCCGGCGGGC
>CAYXNM010000223.1:0-3055 GCA_964466385.1 uncultured Rhodobacter sp.
GCCGAGCAATAAACTTGACGCCAAAGGGGCCGGGATGGGATGCTGGCGTTGGTTTGTTGCTCAGGTGAGGTTATTATGAAGCAGAGATTTCTATCAGGATGGTTGGCCGGCGCGGTTGCGGTCTCCATGGTTTTTCCGGCGAATGCGGACATCACGGCCGGGGACGTGCGCGATCAGTTGTTTGGGTATTACGAATCTTTGGGGTTGCAGATCGATGTCGGGTCCGAAGATATGTCCGGCGATACGCTTTCGCTCAATGACCTTTCGCTTGTTTTCGACATTCCGGACAAGGACGGCGAAGTCGTGGTCGATCTCGGTTCTTTTGCGCTTCGCGAAACCGGCGATGGTGCGGTTGCAATCGAACTGCCGGACACGATGGATCTCACCGTCAGTATTGTCGGCAAGGGAGAGGTCAAGGTTGTTGTCAGATCGGCGCTTGATTTTGGCAGTTTCGAAGGGCTGGTTTCCGGTTCACCGGACGATTTGCGCATTCAGTCAAGCGCAAGCGATGCGGTATTTGCCGTCGATAGCGTGAGGGTCGAGGGCGAAGACATTCCGGCAAGTGTAAACATTGGTTTCGGAGGCATTCAGTCCGACTACACCATCAGGTTGCTGGAGGACGGGCGCCGCAGCATCGGGGGGCAATACGTGGTCGACGATCTGGGTGTGCTAGTCAACGCCAAGGAACAAGGTGGTGACGGTTTTTTCTCTCTGACGGCCAATCTCGCCAGCTTGGCGTCGGATTTCGCGGTTGTTGCAAAACCGTCTGATGACCCTGTCGAAGTGCTGTCAGCCGGGATTGACATATCGGTGCAGTCGGAAATCGGACCTTCCGATATGGACGTCGGTTTTCAATCTGGCAGCGACCGGTTTGCTATGACCGCCAGCACGGATGGCGCGGAACTTTCAATGGCCCTCTCGCCTGATGAAGTCGCTTACGGGTTTGCGGAAAACGGTGTGGAAATGAATATCGCATCCTCGCAAATACCGGTTCCGGCGGTGAAGCTCGGGTTTGAGAATGCGGAATTTTCGATACGTATGCCGTTGGCCGCATCGGGTTCCGACCCCTCGGATTTCCACGTTCTGGCGGCCTTGCGCGGCCTTTCCGTCGGCGAAGCGCTTTGGGCGATGGTGGATCCCACGCAGACCTTGCCGCGTGATCCGGCAACGGTTGCGGTTGATGTCAGCGGGAAAATGATGGTGCTGGCCGACTTGATGAACCCCGAAACGCTTGCCACGCTTGAAAACGCCGACGGACCGCCGATGTTGCCGGTTTCGGTCGATCTCAACGAACTGACGGCGATCTTCGCGGGGGCGGCGCTGACGGGTGACGGGGCGTTTGCGTTCAATTTCGACGACCCCAAGGTCGTCAACGGGGTGCCCCTGCCTGTTGGCGAAGCCAACCTGACCCTGACGGGGGGTACGGGGCTATTGGACAAGCTCTCGGCGCTGGGACTGGTCCCGCCCGAAGCATCGATCGGCATTCGTGCGATGTTGGGCGTCTTTGCGAAACCGATGGGCGAGGATCACTATGAATCCAGGATCGAAGTGACCCGGGACGGGGCCGTCATGGCCAACGGTCAGCGCATCCAGTAACCTTATCGTCAACCGTCGGGCCGGCATTCGTCGGCCCGTTGCTCTTGAATCCGGGGTGTCCCTTGCTTTAATCCGCCACAAGCAGAGCGTGATTGGGCGGATATGTCGGAAAAACTTGAAAACGTGACCGCGGCGCTGATTGCCGCTGCGAAAAAAGCCGGGGCGACGGATGCGGATGCGCTGGCGGTTTCGTCCAGCGCGATCTCGGTCGATGTGTTGAACGGCGCACTGGAACACGCCGAGCGCGCGGAAAGCACAGAGGTCGGATTGCGTGTTCTGCTGGGGCAGCGGCAAGCGTGCGTTTCCGCGTCGGCCACAGACAGCGCGACCTTGTCAGAGATGGCCGAGCGCGCCATTGCAATGGCCCGCGAGGCGCCGGTGGACACCTCGGTCGGGCTGGCGGATCCGGGTGTTCTAGCGACCGATTGGGACATTGACGCGCTTGAACTGGCGGATGTCCGGGCCGAAGTCGCTCCGCAGGATCTGGAAGCCGCCGCATTGGAGGCCGAGGCCGCCGCGCTCGAAATAAAGGGGGTTTCGCAGGTTCAGGGATCCTCGGCCGGGTCGTCCCGCCACGAAATCCATTTATCGGCAACCAACGGATTTCAGGGCGGGTATGTGCGCACCGGACATTCGGTTTCCTGCGTCGCAATCAGCGGCGAAGGCCTGTCGATGGAACGTGAATACAGCGGCGAATCACGCACCTTTCGCGCGGATCTGCCCGGACCGGCGGAAATCGGATCCCTGGCAGGCGAACGCGCAGTGGCGCGCATGAACCCGACAAGACCGCCCACGGGTGCTTTTCCCGTCCTGTTTGATGAACGCATATCCTCGTCCCTGATCGGACATTTGCTGGCCGCGGTGAATGGCGCGTCGATCGTGCGCGGGTCAAGCTGGCTGCGTGATGCGTTGGGTCAAAGCGTTCTGCCTGCGGATATTTCCCTTGTCGAGGACCCCCGGCGCCCCAGAATAAGCGCGTCGCGTCCGTTTGACGCCGAAGGATTGCCGACGGCCCGGCGCGTGATTGTCAGGGATGGCGCGTTGACGGGCTGGACGCTGGATCTTGCGACCGGTCGCCGATTGGGCATGGAAAGCACGGCAAATGCCGCGCGCGGAACCTCGTCGCCGCCGTCGCCTTCCAGCGGGAACATGGCGCTGCTGGCGAATGGCGTGAAACGCGCGGACCTGATCGCGGACATGGGAACCGGGCTGATCATCACCTCGCTGATCGGCGCGTCGATCAACCCCAATACAGGGGATTATTCGCGCGGTGCTTCCGGGTTCTGGGTCGAAAACGGCGAAGTTACCGGCCCGGTCAACGAATGCACGGTCGCGGGTAATCTGCGCGACATGTTGAAATCCATCCGTCCGGCGGATGACGCGCGCCCGCACCTGTCGCGCCTTGTGCCAAGCCTGCTGGTCGAGGGGCTGACGATTGCCGGGGCGTGATCTTTCGCTG
>CAYXNM010000224.1:0-3035 GCA_964466385.1 uncultured Rhodobacter sp.
GGCGGGATGCCGCTGGAATACACCGGCACGGGTGTTGAAAAACTGATGGGGTTTCTGGTCGCGGTCGTCGTTCTGGCGTTTTACATCGGTATCGTGAACCTGATCCTGGTGTTCCTGTCCTTTTCGATCGTCAACAACAATCTGGCTGCCTATGCATTGTCGTTCGTGGGCCTCATCCCGCTTTACTTCTATGCCCAGTACCGGGCGCGCCGGTATGTTCTGGCGCGCACCCGATGGCGCGGGATGCGTTTCGGGATCGAGGCCGCGGCCTGGGGCTATGCCTGGCGCGCCATGCTGCATTGGGCGCTGACAATCCTGACGCTCGGCGTTTTGCTGCCGCGTCAGGTCTTCTGGCTGGAAAAGTTTCGGGTGGACCGGACCTGGCTGGGTTCGACCCGCTTTCATCAGGAAGGCAGCTGGAAAGTGCTGAGACCAGCCGCCACGCATTACTATATCGGACTGGCCCTCACGATTATCGGGCCAATTGCCGGGTATTTTGAACCGTCCGCATTCGCCCTGTTGTTCCTTGGCATCCCCTGGCTGCTGGTCGGGCTGGTCCATTTCAGGGTGCGGTCCTTTCAGATTCTCGCGGGCCACAAGCGGCTGGGCGAGATTATCGGGTTCACGGCGGGGCCCCGCACGTGGCGTATCATCTGGATTTATCTGTCCGGATCGCTGATCATTTACGCCATCCTGATGGCCGCCGTCATCCTGCTTGGTCTGGCGGTGGCCGTGTTGGCATATGTGATCGGCGGTGCTGCGGTATTTGCGGACGGCACTATCGAAGAGGTGTTCTCGTCGGGACCAACCGGGCCGCTGGCCATTGGTTTGTCGGTGGTCCTCTACTTTTCGGTCTTTCTGTTCAGCGGAGCGTTGACCAGCGTCTTTCTGACCATGCCGACGATTCGCCACTATGCCCGGAGCGTCACCATCTGGAACGCGTTTGGCCTTGCGGAAGTGCGCCAGCGCCCCCGTGACGAGATGTCCGAAGCCGAAGGGTTCGCCGAGGCGCTGGACATCGGGGCGGCGATATGAGCGACGTTTCAAAACCCCTCCAACCGGTATTTGCCGATTACGTCGACGGAGAAACGGCCCAAACCCACCGCGTCAGCGTCACGATCGCGGGCAAGGCACCGGGAGGGGCCCTGAAACTGGAACTGCCGGAACAAAACGGGGCGGTGGAATGGCTTCTTGGCGATCTCAGGCTGATTCCCGATCAGGCCGCGCCAGGCATTGCTGTGATCGGGCTGACGGGCGATCACCCGGCCCGGCTTTATGTGTATGACCCCTCAACGGCGGGGTATCTGTTGGCGAACTGTCCGCGACTGAAACGCCCCGACAAGACGCCAAATCTGGGGCGCCGCCTGTCAACGCTGGTTACGGGCGCGGTTGCATCGGTCGCGTTGATCATCTTCGTGCTCATTCCGGTCATGGCGAACCAGCTTGCGCTCCTGTTGCCGCGTGCCGGTGAACAGGCGCTTGGCGACACGACCTATGAGCAGATCAGGAATGCGCTCGGACACGAACGCGGACTGGCGGTCTGGGAATGCTCGGGCGAAAACGGGACGCGTGCGCTGGAAAAGATGTTGGCGCGGCTGGCCGGTGCGGCGCAATTCGATTATCGGCTCAGGGTTCATGTTCTGGATCATCAGATGGTCAATGCTTTTGCCCTGCCGGGCGGGCATATCGTCTTGTTTCGCGGCTTGCTTGAACAGGCCGAGAGCCCCGAGGAAATCGCGGGAGTCATCGGGCACGAGATGGGGCATGTTGAACGCCGCGACCCGACGCGACTGGCGTTGCGTTCAGCGGGGTCGATCGGCGTCCTTGGGTTGCTGTTCGGCGACTTCGCGGGCGGAACGGTCGTGCTCTTCCTGGCCGAACAGCTGATACAGGCCCAGTACTCGCAGGACGCCGAGGCAAAGTCCGACGCTTTTGCGCACGCGCTGCTGGCGGCTGCCGGATTGCCGACGTCCGGAATGGCGGATTTCTTTTTGCGCCTTCGGGACGAATTCGGTGACGAAAGCGGCCTGATGTCCCATCTGGCCAGCCATCCGGATTTGCTGGGGCGCGCGGACAAAGCCAAAGCAGCGGACGTGACCAACGGAAACTTCAAGCCGGTTTTGGACCGGTGGGAGTGGCGCGCCCTTCAATCGATGTGCCAACAGGGGTCGTGAACGATCTTGCAACATGAGCGCTCTTGTCGGGTCAGAGAGGTTGCGACCGCGCATTCGCCCGGCTATGGCTCTTGGGCGAAACCAAATGACGGCCAAAGGATGACCCGTTGATGATCTTTTCCCGAACCCGCGAAATGTTCGCCCTTCTGGCCCTCAGCCTGTTTCTGCTGGGCTGCGCGAAACCCGAGCCAGAGGTTTTCGCACCCGAGCCTTTGGGGGATTTCAAGCTGGGCTTTGCCGTTGTCGTTGCCAAGAACGCGCAAAAAGGTCCGCTGTCGCGCGACGCGACGACCGAGGAGCTTGAAACCGCACTCAAGAGCGAGGTCGAGCGGGTGTTTGGCGTCTTCGACGGCCCGCGCCTTTATCACATCTCGCTTTCGGTCAACGCCTATGTTCTTGCGGTTCCCGGCATTCCGATCATCGCGTCGCCCAAGTCGGCGCTGGTGGTGACGCTCAATGTCTGGGACGACCAGAAACAGGCCAAGGTGACCGAGGAATTCAAACGTTTCACCGTCTTGGAAAGTTTCTCGGCGAAATCCATTTTCGGCTCGGGTCTGACGCAATCCAAGGAACAGCAACTGGAAGGTCTGTCGCGCGCCGCCGTTCAGCAGGTGTATGAGTGGCTGCGTGAAAACGAGGGATTGTTTCAGAATACCCCGGAAGACACCGGCAAACCTTGACTTTGCCCCGCAATCGGACCGTCTGAAACGACCGGGCTGAGGGCGTAGACCTATAAACCACACGCCGCCTGCGCGCTTGCCTGTATCGGGTCCTGATGCAGTTTGGACCCTTGACGGTCCACGCATTTGGAATAGAGCGCAATCCGAAAAGTGGGAACCGGTTTTCGGAGTGAATTGCGCG
>CAYXNM010000225.1:0-3034 GCA_964466385.1 uncultured Rhodobacter sp.
CACTGTTGTTCCAGATCTCCTTGGCCACCAACGAGAGGTTCGATTGCTTTGCGTCGATCTGAGGGCTGGACACCACCAGTTTGATCGCGCTCCAGATGCTGGTCCCGTGTAGCGGCGAGCGGGCGTCGAACCAGAAATTCTCCCAACCCAGCGAATAGACGTGCAGCGTCATTTTGTTTTTGGTCACGATGATGCGTTCGTATCGGCCAGGCCAGCCTTCGATCTTGTTGGGGGCCACCTTCATCCAGTCCCGCGGCGGGCTGAGCAGCACCGGCCCATCGGCATCAATCCTGATATCGGCGATCACGCTGCCATCTCGTTTCAGTACCAGCTTTTTCGTCGTCATGTCGGCGCTCAGATGATTGCCCATCCGGACATGGGTTTCTGATCCGTCACGCGCCACCCAGTCGGGCATTTCGGTGAGGGCATTCCGGCGATTTCCCTCAAGCGTGACCAGCAAGCGCCCGCTTTTTGTCGACAGTTCCACATGATGTTTATAGGCGTAGGAATCCAGCGCCAGCATGGAGGCCCGTGGCCAATTCGCCCGCGCCAGAGCCGCCGGCATATCAAAAGCCACCCACACATAGGAAAGATAGATTATCAGCAATGCAAACCCGGCACCCCATGCCGCCCGCTTGCGCCAATCAGGTTGCACAGCCTCGGGATGCGCGCACGCAAGGGCCTGAAAATACGCTGCATCTGTCATTGAACTGCCCCTTTAAACGACAACTTTGCCGATAAACCGGCGTCTGGCCCAGGCGGAGATGGCGTCAATTACGCTGATCGACACGATCAACAGCAAAATGATCGCTGCGATATCCGCCCCAAATTTCCAATCAACGAAGGTTTTGAACTGCTGCCCCAGACCACCCGCGCCGACAAACCCCAGAATAGCCGACGCCCTGACGTTGAACTCAAGCCGCAGCAATGTGTAGCTGATCCAGTTCGGCCAGACCTGAGGGATGATGCCGAACCACACTTTTTGCGCCCAGCTTGCGCCCGAAGCCTCCAGCCCTTCCCAGGCTTTCATGTCGGCGTTCTCATTGACCTCGGAAAACATCTTGGCCAGCGCGCCCGTGGAATGAAAGGCGATCGCGATGACCGCAGCAATCGGATTCTTGCCGAAAACAAAAATCAGGAACAACGCGATGACGATTTCTGGAAACGCTCGGGCGATATCGGTAATGCGACGGGTGACCCAAACAACGATCTTGTTTTTCACCAGATTGCCTGAGGCCAGAATACTGATAACCCCGCCCAGGGCAAACCCGAAGATGGTTGCAACCACAGCCATGTTGATCGTTTCAATCAGATAGTGGAGGTAGGTGTATTTTATGCCGTTGTCCGCGTGTTGGACCTGAAACGGGATCACAAAGAAACTCCAGCCCCGTGCATAAGCTTGCTCGAATATCGCCGCCGGATAATCCAGCAGCCGCGACAAGCCGGACCAAATGGAGCCAGCGTTGGCATTTTCAGCAATCCGCACGCCACCGATCAGAAACACGACAAACAACAAAAGCAGAATGCCGGTATAAAGCCGCCGCTTACGTTCAAGGGTTTCGTATTGCGCTGCGATATGAAATTTCTGAAGGTTTTCAGCCATTTCTGCGGGGCCTCCCGGGCACCAAAAAGACGCACCCCAAAGGGGTGCGCCTCAGGTTTTTCACAACTCAGTTGTTGTTTTCGATCTTGGCTTTGCGGGCAGCGATCACGTCATTCCAGAAGCTCACGTCCATTTTGACGAAACCCTTAAGCTCGCCACCTTCGGCGGAATAGAAGCAATCCGGATCCTCTTGGGGCATCGACATGACCGAGGCAATGACCTTGTCTTTTACGTCCTGGGGCAGGCTCGTGCGCAGAACCAGCGGACCGTTCGGAATAAGCGGCGATGTCCACAGCAGGTTCAGGTCGTTCATGTCCAGCAACCCTTTGTCCACCATTTTGCGCAGGTTGCCCGAGGTATAGCCCTCTTCCCAGTCGCCAACACCCGAAGTCCAAGTCACGCCGCCATCGACGTCGCCGTTAAGAACAGCCAGAACGTTTTGTTCATGGCCGCCGGAAAAGGACGTTTCGCCAAAGAATGTCTGGATCGGATAGCCCTGTTTGGGCAACGTAACCGAAGGGATCAGATATCCGGATGTCGAATTGGGATCAGCGAAACCCAGATGTTTGCCTTTCATGTCGTCCAGCGTTTTGATCGGACCGTCGGCGCGAGACACCATGACCGAATGGTAGCCGGTCGATCCGTCTGTTTGAACCGTTGTGGCAAAAGGCTCGACGGCTTTGGGATCAGCCAGATAAACACCAGAAAAAGAGGATGACCCCAGCTCGGCATAGTCCAGCGTGCCGCCCAGAAGGCCTTCCATGACGCCTGCATAGTCAGCCGCCGGGAAAAGTTTGACCGGCACACCCAGAACGGCCTCGAAACGTTTGGCCAGGCATGTGTTGTTGGCGATACGATCGGCCTCATTCTCGCCGCCCAGAATGCCAACGCGGAATTCGGTGATTGGCTCGCTGCCCGCAAGAACAGCGCTTGCGGCAGTGATGCCCGTCGCAGCAGCCGCGACAAGTACAGAGAATTTCATTTTTCGTTCCTTCACAAAGAAATGGTCCGCTGGATCGCGAACCCTGTTTGCCCTTTCGCGGACAGTTAACCCACAGCCGCAAGGGCGTCGCCCTGCACTGCGGGATCCAATGGGATGTCGATCGATGTCGACGTCGCAGCTTCGTTGAATTCGTGACCGGCGCCATAGATGTCGCGTGCCACACCGGTCGTCAGTTGGCCCGGAACGCCATCAAAAACGATCCGTCCGTTGCGCATGCCGATCACCCGATCGCAATATTCGCGCGCCGTATCCAGCGTGTGCAGATTGGCGATAACCGTGCGGCCGTCATGTTCATGGATATGGCGCAGCGAATCCATGACGACCTTTGCGTTCATGGGATCGAGCGAGGCAATCGGTTCGTCCGCCAGGATGATTTTCGGGTCCTGCACCAATGCACGGGCAATGGCCACACGCTGTTGCTGCCCCCC
>CAYXNM010000226.1:0-3027 GCA_964466385.1 uncultured Rhodobacter sp.
AAAGGGTCATCAGTGCGCACCTCTGTTACGTCTGGCATGGTTACACCAGACAGGGTACAAGTCGCGGGTTTTCAACCCCTGTTCGTGGAAAAACTGCCAAAATGCTACGACGATTTGACGAACCGATCGAACCGGGCATCCGGTACCGCCCCAGACCCGGCGCCTACGGGATCATCGCGGACAAGGACAACCTTCTGATCACCTTTCAATCCCGCCCGGACCCGGAGTTTCAACTGCCCGGTGGCGGGATCGAGCGGGGCGAAACCCCGCGCGTTGCATTGTTGCGCGAAATCCGCGAGGAAACCGGCTGGGCCGTCAGGGTCGAATGCCGTGTTGGGGCGTATCTGCGCTATACCTACATGCCTGATTACGGCTTCTGGGCGCGCAAGGTCTGTCATATCTTTCTGTGCCGCCCTGTGCGCGACCTGGGGATCGAGCTTGAACAGCATCACAGCGCGCACTGGGTTCATCGAGGGGAAGCCGCGCGCATTCTTGAAAACGCCGGCGATCGTCATTTCGTCACGCACCTTGGCAGGCGATCCCCGAACCTGCCCTGTTGACACCAAAGCAATCTACCTGCCCCTTGCCGCCCTGTCAAAACGGGTCTAAATCGCAAACTCAATCTTGTCCGGAGAACACCGATGTCCGCCCCAAAAAAAGTCGTGCTTGCCTATTCGGGCGGCCTTGACACCTCGATCATTCTGAAATGGCTGCAAACCGAATATGGCTGCGAGGTCGTGACCTTTACCGCTGATCTGGGGCAGGGCGAGGAACTGGAACCCGCGCGCGCCAAGGCTGAATTGCTGGGGATTGCACCGGAAAATATCTTCATCGAGGATGTGCGCGAAGAATTTGTACGCGATTTCGTTTTCCCGATGTTCCGCGCCAACGCGGTTTACGAGGGGCTTTACCTGCTGGGAACCTCGATTGCGCGGCCGCTGATCTCCAAGCGGCTGGTCGAAATCGCGCGGGAAACAGGGGCCGACGCCATTGCGCATGGCGCCACCGGCAAGGGCAACGATCAGGTCAGGTTTGAACTGGCGGCCTATGCGCTGGACCCCGACATCAAGGTGATCGCCCCCTGGCGTGAATGGGATTTGACAAGTCGCACACGTCTTTTGGAATTCGCCGAGAAGAACCAGATTCCGATTGCCAAAGACAAACGCGGCGAAGCGCCGTTTTCGGTTGATGCAAACCTGTTGCACACATCATCTGAAGGCAAGGTGTTGGAGGATCCCGCCAAGGAAGCCCCCGCCTATGTCTATCAACGCACCGTGGCACCGGAAGACGCCCCTGATACACCGGAATTCGTGGAGATCGGGTTTGAGCGTGGCGATCCCGTCTCGCTTGACGGTCAGGCCTTGACCCCGGCGGAAATGCTGACCGCACTTAACACGCTTGGGCGGCGGCACGGGATCGGGCGGCTTGATCTGGTCGAGGGGCGCTTTGTCGGCATGAAATCGCGCGGGGTTTACGAAACCCCCGGCGGCACGATCCTGCTGAAAGCGCATCGGGGCATCGAATCAATCACGCTGGACCGGGGTGCGGCGCATCTGAAAGATGAACTGATGCCCAAATATGCCGAGCTGATCTACAATGGTTTCTGGTTCAGCCCTGAACGTGAAATGTTGCAGGCACTGATCGATCAGTCGCAAATCCACGCGAGCGGCACGGTGCGCCTGAAACTTTACAAAGGCGGGGTGCATACGGTCGCGCGCTGGTCCGACAAGTCGCTTTATTCCGAGGAACACGTGACGTTCGAGGATGACGCCGGGGCCTATGACCAGAAAGACGCCGCCGGTTTCATCAAGATCAACGCCTTGCGTCTGCGTCTGCTGGCGATGCGGAACCGGCGTTGAAAACAGGCTGAAACTTTGCAGAATTGCAACAAAACGCCCAACTTGACGTTCATTTTGCCTTAATTTGATCCAAATTCGTTGCGATACGGCATATTGTTTCGACGGCCCGATCAATCCAGACGGAAAGAGAGGTTGTCGGACCAGAGCAGTTTCAAGCGGTTGGGAGGCAAGCCGTGCCGACAAGAACATTCACGATCTACGAAGTCCCGAACAGCTATGTCAGTACGGGAACCGCCCCGACGATCTCGGGCACGTTCACGATGGTCGTCACCGATGACGATACGAGCCTTGACGCGACAGCGGCGGCCGACACCGGAGCCGCGCAGTCGATCACCGTCGACGGCGGCGCGATCGACAGTTTCACGTTTTTCTACGACGACACGATCACGATCGGCGGGGGAACGGAAACGGTCAAGACGTTCCAGCTGACAATCGGCGGAACGACGCGGTCATTCGTCATGAGCGATAACGCCTCGACCATTCCGGGTGCGGGTGTCGGGGTGGGTTTCACGCTCAACTCATATTCCAATTACACGCCCTTGAATTATACCAGCCTGCCCTGTTTCGCGCGTGGGACACGCATTCGAACGCCCCACGGGGAAAAACCGATCCAGGACATCAAGGCCGGCGATATGGTGCTGACGCAGGACGAGGGTTATCAGCCCGTTCGCTGGATCGGCAGCACCTCACTTTCCCAACGCGACCTTATCGCGCGCGCCGAAATGCGGCCGATCCTGATCAGCAGGGGCGCGCTTGGTGGCGGCTTGCCGCATACGGACTTGCGGGTATCACCCCAGCATCGCGTGCTGATGGGGGGCTGGCAGGTCGCGCTTCACTTCGGCCATGACGAGATCCTTGCACCGGCCAAATCTCTGACGGACCGGCCCGGCATAAACGTGGATGAGGCCTGCACGGCGGTTGAATACCATCACATGATGTTTGACCGCCATCACGTCGTCTTCAGCGAGGGGTTGGCGACTGAAAGTTTCCTTGTCGGCGACACCATCCGCGACAGTATGGACGAGGATCAGTTAAAAGAGATTCTGGCGCTGTTCCCCGAGCTTGCGCATGAAAGCCCCGGCGCGTCGGCCATTCCCGCCCGCCCCATTCTGAAATCGTTCGAAGCAGGCCTGTTGGAACCGGCCTGCGCCTGAACGGCGACGTTCTG
>CAYXNM010000227.1:0-3007 GCA_964466385.1 uncultured Rhodobacter sp.
CTTGCACTCAAGCGCCTTTTTCACGCTCGCTTGCCCGGCAAAAGGCGCCAGAACGCGTGTCTTCAAACGATCGTTCTTGAACCGGGTCGCCATGATATTTCGCCAGTTGCCATCCGCCGTGATGATTTCCGCACCCTGACCGCAATCCCGAATGCCGCCGGTAATGAAATCATCCCCAATCCGGTGATTGGCCAGCCCTTTGAGGCTGGTGACGTAAGATATGTCATAGTCCTGATATCGCCAGATTTTCAGCTCTTTGCTGAGATGGGGTTTTTCCACATAGGCCAGCTCCAGCACGCCATCGCCGTCAAGGTCCGCCGCTCCGACCGGGGCCAGCCAGCGGTGGGTGCGCCCGATGAACGGCGTTGCCGCCAGCAACCCGCTTTCGTCGTAAAGCGCGAGCCGCGCCCCAAGCGCGAGGTCGGTTTCAACGACCATGATGACGGTGTTTTCTTCGCCGCCCGGAATCAAACGCGGCCTGAGGTCTTCGAATACGCGGTTTTCGGGCAGGCGGATCGTGAATTTGCGAACGTCCCGCCCCTCGCAGCCGTGACACATGTCAACCGTCAGAACCAAGGCACCCCATTCAATCGCATCACCAAGAATACCGTGATCATAGCGCGTCGTCGGCTCGGAAAACCGCGCACCCGTGATCAGATTGGGAGGGGTCGCCGCCGCGACATGGGCCAGCAGGAGTGCTGCACCCAATATCGCTGCAAACCTTGGCATCAGATTTGCTTTTCGGGCAACTTTACCACAAGCCCGTCAAGCGCGTCCGAGACCTTGACCTGACAGGTCAGGCGCGATTTTCGCAAGTCGGGCTCCCACGCGAAATCGAGCATGTCCTCTTCCATCGCGTCCTTGGCCGGAAGGCGGTCGACCCAGGCTTCGTCGACATAGACGTGACAGGTGGAACAGGCGCAGGCCCCGCCGCAATCGGCCTCGATACCGGGAACGTTGTTGTCGCGCGCGCCTTCCATCACGGTTAGCCCGCTGGCCACGTCCACAACATGTTCCGTGCCGTTGAATTCAATATAGGTGATCTTGGCCATGGCGTCCTCTTTGCCCGATCTCGTGGATTCGTTTTTCTCTACAAGAGCCGTTGCGCCGAAACCAGCGGGTTTTTCGGGCGCGGGAAATTCTCTTGATATTTTGAATGTTTGTTCTATTTTTGTTCTTATGCGTCAATCCTCGATTCCCAAGACCCATGCACGCGGCTGGCCGCGCCCACCACACGCCCTGCCCCATAACCGTCTGGCCGAACCTCCGGCCGGGGCGCTGGTCACGGTCGCCGGGCTGGTTCTGGTGCGCCAGCGCCCCGGCACCGCCAAGGGCGTGATTTTTCTGACGCTGGAGGATGAAACCGGCATTTCCAACATCGTGGTCTGGGAAAAGGTTTACGAAAGATACCGCCGCGCCGTGGTTGCGGGGCGGCTTTTGCGGGTGACGGGGCACGTGCAGCGCGAGGGTATGGTCGTGCATATTGTCGCCCGGAAGGTCGAGGACATCTCGGGCATGCTGGATGAATTGCTGCGCGCGGGTCGCTGAGGGGGCAGGAAACTTCTTTCGCTCAGCCGCCATTCCCGGTAAACTGTAAGAAAACGGGACGGGCAGAATGAAGATCCCAGGCACATTTTGCGCCATCGGCGCGTTGGTCTTGCTTGCAGGCTGCATGCAACTGGACCTGACAGGCATCAGGGATACTTCCGCAAGCGATATCGACCCCTTGCGCCCGCCGGGCGCCGAACCGGGCGCCTGTTACGGCAAGGAAACCTCTCCGGCGGTATTTGAAACGGTGACCGAGCATGTTCTGATCAGGGCCGCCCGTTACGACGCGGACGGCGCCCTTGACCAACCGGCGGCCTACCGCACGGAAACCCGGCAAGAGATGATCAGGGACCGCACCGATATCTGGTTCCGGGTCCCTTGCGAGGCCGACAGGGTGGAGGCGTTCGTCGCCTCGCTGCAAAGAGCTTTGAAGGTGCGCGGTTTTTACCATGGCAAGATAACCGGCGAGGTGAACGCCGCCACACGACGCGCCATCCGGAAATTCCAGCAACCTTTCGGCCCGGACAGCGCGAAACTGTCGCTCGATGCGGCGCGGAAGCTGGGTCTTGTCGCGGTGGAGCGCTCGGACGGCTGAACCCGGTCAGGCCCCGCTCTGCTCGCGTTCCGGAAGGCGCAGCTGAAGATTGCAGTTTCGTGCACCGACCGCCACAGCCGTGATATGGGGCCAAAGCAAACCGTAAAACGCCGCCCAAAGCAATTCATCCCCCGGCAATCCCGTGATTGGCAATTCAAAACCAAGATAGGCCGAACGGGCCGGCCAGAAGGCCGCGAGATTTGGATCGAACCACGCCCAAAGCAGGGTTTGCACCCAGTAAATGGACGCGAACATCAATGCCCCAAGCAGCCCGATCCCAAGATGAAGGCGGCGGCGGAACCCCAGCCAGACCGCCAGCGCAAGAAACCCCGAAAAGCTGGCCTGCATGATCGGCAACGGCCCGCCCAGCCGATCCCACACCAGCAGGAAGACCAGGAATCCCGGCAACATCACCTGTAATGATCTGAACCAGATACGCGGCGGTCCGCCGGAAATGTCGCCTGCGGTCAGGATCGATCTGAAGAGCGGCCAGACGAGATAGCCAAGTATCGCCCCGTTCCCAAAGGAAAACAGAACGCCCTCGACGCTGAAATTGGGGCCGACCAGGTGGTCGGGCTGCCAATAATCCGGCGCGAACCAGACATCGGCAAGCCCCGTGGGGGCCGCCAGCGCCGCGCTCCACAACATGAACTTACGCCGGTTCCCCGTCGCAAGGGCAAGAAACACGAGCCCGACCAGGGCCACCGCCGACGCAAAAGTAAGATATGAGTACATATGTCCCCACAAGTGTTCCCGCCAGCGTGACCAATATCCCGTATCAATTCAATCCATAGCTTGGGATTTGGCGGATTTCTTGCAAACCTGTGACGCATGAGGAAAAGGGCCATTTTCGTTGACCCTTTT
>CAYXNM010000228.1:0-2996 GCA_964466385.1 uncultured Rhodobacter sp.
CGCCTTGCTGGCATTCGTGGGCGAGACACGTTCGTTTGACTGGGCACCACTGGGTGCTGACCTGCTGGCAACGCCAACACGCTTGCCAACGGACGCTGAAATCAATGAAACCTATACGGCCAGTCCCGAAACCTATACCGCCCCGGAAAAGCGCCGGATAACATATGTGGTTCTGACGCCCGAAATGCTGGTGGGTTCGATCGCGCCCGACGACGCCGAGTTGCAGGCGTTTTATGACAGTCAGGCGGACCGCTTCAACACACCCGCGCGGCGCATTCTGGATCGCCTTGCGTTTGCCGCCGAAGCCGACGCAACCGCCGCGCTAAAGGCAATACAATCGGGCGAAAAGACGTTCGGTGACATCGTGAGCGACCGAGGGCTGACGATTGAAGACATCACGCTCGGCACCGTCACGCGTACGGACCTCGGCGCCGCCGCGGCCGATGCGGTTTTCGCCATGACCGCGCCGGGGATCGCCGGGCCGGTCGAAACGACACTTGGCCCTGCCCTTTTCCGCGTGAACGCGGTTCTGGCTGCACAGTCCCAGCCCTTTGACGAGGTGAAAGACACCCTGCATCAGGAAGTGGCGATCAAGGACGCGCGGCGCATGATCGACGATCAGATGACCGGTATCGACGATCTGCTGGCCGGCGGGGCCGAGCTTGAGGAAATCGCCGCCGAGACGCCGATGGAACTGATCACGCTCGACTATGTCGCGTCGCGCGCCGAAGGCACCGCCGCTTTGCAGGAGTTTCGCGATGCGGCAGGCGCGGCCAAACCCGGCGACTTTCCGGAACTGGCGACCCTTTCTGGCGGCGGCATTTTCGCGCTGCGGCTGGAAAAGGTCATTCCGCCGACACTCAAGCCCCTTGAAGATGTCCGCACGGAAGTCGTCAGCAACTGGATCGCGGGTGAAAACATCCGGCGGATGCGTGCATTGGCGCAAGAGATCAAGACCCGGATCCAGGGTGGAACGACCTTTCAGGAAGAGGCGCTTGCGCCGACAAGCGAAACGGGTGTCCGGCGCGAAGGCGTGCTGGTGTCGGCCCCTCCCGGAACCGTGACAAAGGCGTTTTCGCTGGACGATCAGGGCGTCGGGATCGTCGACAGCAACGGAACGCTGGCGATTGTCAGGCTGACCGGGATCACTGCATTTGACGCAACAGACAAAGCCGGGGCGGCCCTGAAAGATCGGGTGACGCAGGCCTATGCCGCGCAGGTCGGGAACGACTTGCTTGATGCCTTCATAAGGGGTTTGCAGGATCGCGAGGGCGTGTCGATCAACCAATCGCTGATCAACGCCATCTACAACCAGAACGCCGGGGGTGGCGGCCGGCATTTGCCGACAAACTGACATGGCTTTGACACCGGATTTTGAAACCTTTGAAAAAGGGTTCGCGCAGGGCCACAATCAGATCGTCTATGCGCGACTTGCAGCCGACCTCGATACACCGGTTTCACTGATGCTGAAGCTGGCGCAGGCGCGTCAGGACAGTTTCATGCTTGAAAGTGTCACGGGCGGCGAAATCCGGGGCCGGTATTCGGTGATCGGAATGAAGCCCGACCTGATCTGGCAATGTCATGGAACGCATAGCCGGATCAACCGGGATGCGCGTTTCGACGGCAATGCGTTCGTTTCGCAAAGCGACGATCCGCTGACCGAATTGCGACGGTTGATCGCCGCCAGCCGCATCGATTTGCCCGATGACCTGCCCCCCATTTCCGCGGGGCTGTTTGGCTATCTTGGCTATGACATGATCCGGCTGGTGGAGCATCTTCCGAACATCAACCCCGACCCTCTGGGCCTGCCCGACGCCGTGATGATGCGCCCCTCGGTCGTGGTCGTTCTGGACGGGGTCAAGGGCGAGGTCACCGTCGTCAGCCCGGTTTGGGTCGAAGAAGATTGCGGCCTGTCGCCCCGCGCGGCCTACGCGCAGGCAGCCGAGCGCGTGATGGACGCCGTGCGCGACCTTGACCGCCCCATTCCCAACGAAACCCGTGATCTGGGGGATCAGAGCGCCCCCGCCGAACCGATTTCAAACACTTCCAGGGCGCACTACCTTGCCAACGTGGAAAGGGCCCGCGACTACATCAAGGCGGGCGACATCTTTCAGGTCGTGCCGTCGCAGCGGTGGTCACAGGATTTCACGTTGCCCCCGTTCACGCTTTACCGGGCGCTCAGGCGCACCAATCCCAGCCCTTACATGTTCTATTTCAACTTCGGCGGGTTTCAGGTGATCGGGGCCAGTCCCGAAATCCTGGTGCGCGTCAAGGAGGGCGAGGTCACCATCCGCCCCATTGCCGGCACCCGACCGCGCGGGGCCACGCCCAAGGAAGATCGCGACCTTGAAACCGAGTTGCTGGCAGACCCCAAGGAATGCGCCGAACATCTGATGCTGCTCGATCTGGGCCGCAACGACGCGGGCAAGGTTTCCAAGATCGGGACGGTCAACCCCAACGAACAATTCATCATCGAGCGCTACAGCCACGTCATGCACATCGTTTCCAACGTGGTGGGGGAACTGAGTGACGAGCACGACGCCCTTTCCGCCCTGCTGGCCGGTCTGCCGGCGGGAACCGTGTCAGGCGCGCCGAAAGTTCGGGCGATGGAGATCATCGACGAACTGGAAACCGAAAAACGCGGGGTTTATGGCGGCGGTGTGGGGTATTTTTCCGCCGGCGGGGACATGGATATCTGCATTGCCCTCAGAACCGCGGTGACCAAGGACGAAAAGCTTTATATTCAGGCGGGCGGCGGCGTTGTGTTTGACAGCGATCCGGAAGCCGAATTTCAGGAAAGCGTCAACAAATCAAAAGCGCTGCTGCAAGCCGCACGGGATGCCGGTATGTTCGTCAAGTTCAGCGGTCAGGGCTGAAACGCACGGCCCGATTGATTGACCCTCCGCATCGCGTGTGGGCAGGGCCACTTCCGGCGTGAAGAGGGCGTTGTGATTTGCCCCGGGCCGGTTAACAGGCGCTGCAAGCGCCCCGGCCCT
>CAYXNM010000229.1:0-2984 GCA_964466385.1 uncultured Rhodobacter sp.
CTAGTTGTCTTGAAGGCTGGGCCAAGTAGGATGGCGCTTTGGATCGGAGACCCACATGGCGGTATTGCGCATTCCCCCCAGCGACTTTGCCGAGGACCGAGCAAAGCTGTTTGCGCGCGCGCCGTCCAAAATCTACTTTGGCCACATCGCGTCATTCGCCGTTCTTACCTATCTGGCGTGGGATGTTTTGCCAATTTTTTTGCTCGTCAGTTGGGCCGCGTGGGAGATTGTTGCAACGCCCTTATTACTTCATCTGCTCACCAGACCCGTGCGCAATACACCGTCCGCAGATTTCGATTTTTCCGCATGGCAGATGCGGCTTACTGGGCTTTTTGCCCTTGTAGGTTTGAGTTGGGGGATGTTTGTCGCCCTTGGTCTCGATGTTGAAAACCCCGCTCATTTTTCCATTCAAATGGCCATTGTTGCCGGGGCCTGTGCTTCGGCTTCGCGCTCGTTGGGGATTTTCAGGTTCGCGTTCTATTTCTATGTTATCCCTTTCACAGGTCTTCTCGCCCTGCGCATTTTCATGCTGGGTGGCGACTACATCCTGCTTGGGGTTTTGGTGTTGGTTTTCATGGGCATGCTATGCCAGCTCGCCAATGATACCAGTGAAGAACTCTCTGAATACCTCGCGACAAAGCTGGAAAACCTGGACCTCGCGCAGAAGTTCAAGCGCACGGCGCAAGAGGCCAACGAAGCCAATTTGGCAAAGACCCACTTCCTCGCCCAGGCCAATCACGATTTGCGCCAGCCTATACATGCAATTGGGCTGCTCTCCAAATGTTTGCGCGATCAGCCCTTGGATGAGGACGGCGGAGACATTCTCGATACGATAGACGCCTCAGTTGATAATTTGTCCAACCTTTTCAAGTCACTGCTTAACATCACCGCACTTGAAACCGGCGCCATCCAGGAAGATAGGAGTGTCTTTGAACTCAACGAAGTCATCGGGCAAGTGGTGCGTCAGGCCCAGCTCGAGGCGATTGAGAATAAAACGGAATTGACGCATGTCACGACCTCCGTGCGGGTCGAAACGGACAGGGCTTTGTTGACGTCTATTTTGCAAAACCTTGTTTTCAACGCCATTAATTACTCAAGACGGCAACGGGTATTGATTGGTGTGCGACGGCGTGGGGACCGCGTCTCTGTGGAGGTTCTTGACCAGGGAATCGGCATGTCTCAGGAGCTGCAATCACGGGTTTTTGGCGAGTTTGAACGCGGGAACCCGGACGGACCAAACCGCGTCGAAGGGCTTGGTCTGGGTTTGGCGATTGTTGCCAGAACTGCGAAACTTTTAGATCTGGAGATTGGCCTGAGGTCGATCGAAGGCCGTGGCTCCCATCTCGCATTGTGCAATCTGAAAACTGTCGAAAAACCGCTCAAATCGGTTCAGATCGCGGCTGTGGACGCCGATGTCCATCCAACAAACCAGACGATCATGGTGATCGATGACAACCTCCATATCCTTGCCGGTTTGCAGATGCTTTTGTCGAAGTGGCGCTACGAGGTCATTGCCATCGAGCCCGGTTCGCTAATTTTCCCAGATACTGCGCCGGACGTATTGATCAGTGATTTGCATCTGAACATCGAAAGAAACGGCTTTGAGCTGGCGCAGCAGATTGCCAAGCATTACGGCCAGAACATTCCAACGCTTATCATCAGTGGCACCCTGACCCCTGAGCTCGAATTGTCCGCCAAGAAGGCCGGGTATTGGGCGCTGCTCAAACCGGTTTCGCCTCGTGAGCTGCGTTCAACGCTTTTGGCAATGCGGCAGAAAAAACAGGTTTTGAGCGACCAGCCCCGCGCCTAGACAAAACCATTGCGGGCCGCAATTGCAGCCGCGCTTGCCCGGTTTGAGACCCCCAGTTTTCTGAACAGGGCGGACATATGTGCCCGCACAGTGAAGGGCGAAATATCGAGTTCTCGGGCAATCTCTTTGTTTGATCTGCCTTGGCCAAGACGTGTGAGCAGGTCGATGTGACGAGGCGACAGACCCAGGGTGACGTCCGGTTTTTGAAAGTCTGTTTCTGGCTGTGCTTCGAGCAACATGACAACCTCGCCTTCCAAAACATCGGCTATGGCTTTTTGAATTTGCTCGGGGAATGCTGATTTCGAAATATAGCCATTAGCCCCCGCCGCCAACATTGCGCGTGCTGTTTGCGGGTCTTCGTTCATAGAAATCACGATGATCGCGGATTGCGAATATTTTTGCCGCAAATAGCTGATGGAATTTGCGCCATCAAACCCTGGAAAAACCAAATCCAAAATCAAAAGTGTCGGATGGCGAGAGTCTTCTACCAGGCGCAATAAAGCTGAATATTCCGCCACTTCAAGGATGATTGCAGGAAGAACGCGGCGGACTAGCCGGGTCATTCCCTCGCGAAAAATGGGGTGGTCATCAGCCACGATGACTATGTCTGTCGTCATATCCATCCCCCTTCCCGAACTCCGAAAAACACCAAATAGCAGATATCGGGGCTAAAACAACCAGCCGCCGAAACGACGTCAAAGGATGTTGAAACTGACTTTAGTACATACGCCCTAATATTTCTGGATCGCCGCTTGTTTTAAGCTAAACGCGAGAGAATCCACGAAAATTTTCTCCCAAAACGGACTTGCGGCGGATCTACGGCTGGGGACCAAAGGAGGAAATCGGACTGATTGGGACCTTATACACCGTGTTCATCCCTGCTGGCAGCACGCAGTGGAGGAAGATAATCTTCTCCGGCTTGGCACGACTCTTGCTTTCGGTGAGGGCGGTCGCGGCGGTTTGGAGTGCCTTGATGAGGATTTCCTTACTTCAGATATTCCGCCTGGGCTGCTAGTTTTTCAACATATCAACGGGAATGGTTTGAGAAATCGAACTTTGAAGAACAGCCAAATGCCGCAGCCCAAAATGACGTTTCTGATGAAAAGAGTGCTCACTCAATGGTAGATGAAGCAAATATGGAAACAAAAACCTACAGCACTCTTCGCCTCGTTTT
>CAYXNM010000230.1:0-2968 GCA_964466385.1 uncultured Rhodobacter sp.
GGCGCTGGGGGCCGAGGTGCGCTGGGCGTCGTGCAATATCTTCTCGACGCAGGATCACGCGGCGGCGGCGATTGCCGCAAGCGGTGTGCCGGTTTTCGCAATCAAGGGCGAGACGCTGGACGAATACTGGGACTATGCCGACAAGATTTTTGATTTTGACGAAGGCGCCAACCTGATCCTTGACGATGGCGGCGACGCCACGATGTATATCCTGATCGGTGCGCGGGTGGAAGCCGGTGAAACCGACCTGATCGAGACGCCGAAATCCGAGGAAGAAATCTCGTTTTTCGCGCAGATCAAGAAACGCATGGCCGCAAATCCCGGTTGGTTCACACGCCAGCGCGACATGCTGAAAGGTGTGTCCGAGGAAACGACAACCGGCGTGCACCGCCTTTACGAGCTGGTGAAATCCGGCCATCTGCCTTTCCCGGCGATCAACGTCAATGACAGCGTGACCAAGTCGAAATTCGACAACAAATACGGCGTCAAGGAATCGCTGGTGGATGGTATTCGCCGTGCAACCGACACGATGCTGGCCGGTAAAACGGCGGTGGTCTGTGGCTATGGCGACGTGGGCAAAGGCTCGGCGGCCAGTTTGCGCGGGGCAGGGGCGCGCGTGATGGTGACCGAGGTCGACCCGATTTGCGCGCTGCAAGCCTCGATGGATGGCTATGAGGTGCTGACACTCGAAGACGCCGTGCGTGATGCCGATGTGTTCGTGACCACAACCGGCAACCGCGACATCATCCGCATCGAGCATATGCGCGAGATGAAGGACATGGCGATCGTCGGCAATATCGGCCATTTCGACAATGAAATTCAGGTCGCGGCGCTGAAAAACCACAAATGGACCAACATCAAGGATCAGGTGGACATGATCGAGATGCCCAGCGGCAATCGCATCATTCTGCTCAGCCAAGGCCGGTTGTTGAACCTTGGCAACGCAACGGGGCACCCGTCCTTTGTGATGTCGGCAAGCTTTACCAATCAGGTTCTGGCCCAGATGGAGCTTTGGGCCAATGACGGTAAATACACAAACGACGTTTACATCCTGCCCAAGCATCTGGATGAAAAGGTCGCGCGTCTGCATCTGGCCAAGGTTGGTGCCAAACTGACGGAACTGACGAAAGAACAGGCGGATTATATCGGGGTCACACCGGAAGGCCCGTTCAAACCCGAGCATTATCGCTATTGATTTCGTAATATCGCCATAATCATCGGCTTTAACACGTCTGGTCGTTAGAGCGGTGGGAGTTTCCGTTGGCTTTATTAAAAAATCTGATCGCGGTCTTCCTCGCGTTTGCTTTCACGACTGGGCTTTCCAATGCCAGGAACGCCGAGCCTTTCGTGTCCGTGGAGCGCAGCTATTACGACATTGCCGGGAAAACGGGCCGTGCGCTGAAACACCAAATGCGGGAAAAGAGCCCAAAGGGTTACTGGGCCTATACGCGCTGGAACGTCCACTGGACATCGGATTGCGACGTTGCGGTGACCGTAAGATACACGTTTCCGCGCATCAAGGACCGGGCGCAGGTTCCGCTGATCATCCGCAAGCGCTTTGACAGAATGTTGGAAAAGCTTGTCGCCCACGAAGAGGGCCACGCCGAGCACGGTTTCGCCGCAGCGCGCGAGATCATCGCCGCTGAATGCAAGGGTGCCAAGAAGATTACCAGCAAATGGGCGCAGGAAGACAAGGCCTATGACAAGGCCACGGACCACGGGCGCAAACAGGGTGTTCAACTGGCAGATTGAGGGGTGTCCGTGCGACACGACCCGGATTTCCGGGCACCATCTGTTAACCTTAACGGATTGATATTCAATAAAATTCTTCGGACAGAAGCGTTGCAGGCCCCGTGGGATTTCCCTAGGTTGATCACATCGGGCCAGTAAGGCCGGGACTTTTTCAAGGAGCGTGTGGCGCGTAAGCGGGGCGCACGTGGGGTGATGGAGGGTCCCGAGGGGTTGGGACCCTCCAGTTCTTCAAGGAAAAAGCGTCAGGACCAGCCCCATGATCGTACAGCCGACAATGGCATAAAGCCCGTCGATGAACATCAGGCGCATGGAACGACCCGCGAACGCGTAGTTGGTGATGACCCAGGGCGCCGCGATAAACGCGCCCAGCCCGAATCCGGCCCAAAGCCCTTTGTTGGCGTCAACGATTCCAGCCATATGAAATATGTGCCGCATCATTCCGGCAACAAGAATGGCCCCTATGAAAGAGATCACGAACGGCACCGGATTTCTTGGATTGACTTCTTCGGCCTTCAACTCTGCGGCCTCAAGCCACTGCTTTGACAAACCCATGTACCAAGCGGCGCCAAACGCGTAACTGGCGATGGCCGCGACGATTACTCCGACATACTGCATACCCTCGTACCTCCCTATTTTGTTATGGTGGGAACAGGATGACGCATAATCTTGTGTGTGGCCAGATATTTCGTTCACCACGAGTTGACCGTTGGCAGATGTTCGCGGCGACCGGATTGTGTTATTCCGACAGTCGGTCAACGTGCGGTCGCGAAGGGCAGGTCTTGTGAAGAAAAAATCTCTGAAGGTCATTTTGCCGGTATTCCTCGTGGGATTTGCCTTTGGAAACCTGTTCTGGTTTCTGGCGTCGCCGCTCTGGATTACCCGCGAAGTCTCGGAGAGCCTGCCCGCCGAGTTCCTGCTGAAAGAAATCGCCAAAGGGGAATTCAACGGAATCGACGACATTCACAAGGGCAAGGGAACCGTGCGGTTGCTGAAAAGCGGGACCGGGCGGGTTATCGTCCGTTTCACGGATTTTTCAGTGATCAACGGCCCCGATCTGCGGGTCTATCTGGCGAAATCGGCGGATCCGCAAAAGGCATCGGACATTCTGGATGGAGGATTCCGCTCGCTTGGGTATCTCAAGGGAAATGTGGGGGACCAGACCTATACCGTGCCGGAGGATGTCGATATATCCGAGTATCACTCGGTCGTCATCTGG
>CAYXNM010000231.1:0-2941 GCA_964466385.1 uncultured Rhodobacter sp.
GGTTAACAGGCGCTGAAAGCGCCCCGGCCCTGCGCCTGCCCGTCCCGGCGGGCTGTCGCATTCGCCGATGTCGCGCATTCCGTTGAGTTCATTCGGGCTTTGCCGGGATAAAGTGCCCCTAAGTGGCGTTGCGAACGCCACCCCACGGGCAGGCGCAGGGCCGTGCGGGGATGGATTGAAGCGGGCAAACCTCAACGTCGCCTTCAGGTCGGACGCGGTCCTGCCCACACGCAATTCGCAGGGTCAGTCAGTCGGGCCGGTGGTTTTATTCGGCGGCAAGCCCTTCGGTGAACTGCAGGCGGGCAAGACGCGCGTAAAGGCCGCCCTGGTCGACAAGCGCCTGATGGGTGCCTTCGGCCACGATTTCGCCCTTGTCAAAGACGATGATGCGGTCAGCTTTCTTGACGGTGGCCAGCCTGTGCGCGACGATCAGGGTCGTGCGATCAGCGGAAAGTGCTTCGACAGCGCGCTGAACCGAAAGCTCGCTTTCTGCATCCAGCGCCGAGGTTGCCTCGTCCAGCAGCAGAACCGGGGCCGCGCGCAGAATGGCGCGGGCAATGGCGATGCGCTGGCGTTGTCCGCCCGAAAGCATGACGCCCCGTTCGCCGACGTATGAATCATATCCGTCCGGCAGTTCGCTCAGAAAGACGTCCGCCGCGGCAGCTCTTGCGGCGGCTTCCACTTCGGCGTCGCTGGCCTCTGGCCGACCGAACCGGATATTCTCGCGCGCGGTTTCGGCAAAGATCACGGGGTCCTGGGGCACCAGAGCAAAGGATTTCCGAAAGTTTTCCCGTGCCATTTCGCGAAGATCGGTTCCGTCAAGCGTGATACGCCCGCTGACCGGATCAAAAAAGCGCAGCGCCAGTTGGAACACGGTCGATTTCCCCGCACCCGACGGGCCCACCAGCGCAACCGTTTCGCCGGGCTTGATCGTGAAGCTGACAGAGTGCAGCGCCGCCACTTTCGGGCGCGACGGATAGTGAAATGTCACATCGTCAAAACGGATCTCTCCTCTGACGTCTTTTGGCAGGGCAACGGGGGATTGGGGATCGTCAACGAAGTCACGCGCGTTCAGCAGTTCGACAAGCCTTTCGGTCGCGCCCGCAGCACGTTGCAACTCACCCCATATTTCGGACAAAGCGCCGACCGACCCGGCAACCATCACGGCATAAATCACGAACTGAACCAGCGCACCCGCGCTCATTTCCCCGCCACGCACGTCGTGCGCGCCAATCCACAGAACGCCAACGACGCCGGAAAAGATCAGGAAGATGACGATGACGGTCATGACGGCACGTGTGGCGATGCGCTGTCTGGCGGACAAATAGCTTTGCTCGGTGACGTCTGCAAACCGCTTTCGGCTCTGACCTTCATGGGTGAATGCCTGAACGGTCTGCGCAGCTTGCAGCGTTTCGGAGGCATTGCCGGAACTTTCGGCGATCTTGTCCTGATTCTGGCGCGACAGATTGCGAAGTTTTCTGCCCAGCAAGACGATGGGAACGATGATGAGCGGTACGATCAGCAAAACCAGCCCCGCCAGTTTCATGCTGGTGGCCAGCATGAAGGCAAGCCCGCCGACGAATATCAGCACATTGCGCAGCGCGACCGAGACCGAAGACCCGATCACCGACAGGATCAGTGTCGTGTCCGTGGTGATGCGCGACAGGACCTCGCCCGTCATGATGCGTTCGAAAAACGCCGGGCTCATGCCGATCATCTTGTCATAGACGGCTTTTCGAATGTCCGCGACCACACGCTCGCCAAGGCGCGTCACAAGGTAATAGCGCAACCCCGTGCCAAGCGCCAACAGGCCGGCAACACCAAAGGCGGCAGCGAAATACTGGTCGAGCAAATCCGACGAGCCGGAGGAAAAGCCATCGATCACGCGACGAACCGCCAACGGCAGCGCCAGCGAAACCGCGGCGGTCAGCGTAAGCGCCAGCCCCGCAAGAACCGTGATGAAGCGATAGGGCCTTATGAACGGCAGCAATCCGCGCATCGGACCGACGGTGCGTGACTTGTCACGGTTCTGAGGGTTTTCCTCGATCAGGTTTGCCATGATGAATCCAACACTGCGACGGCTTTGGCCCACATAAGCAACTCGCGGGCCAATCTCAAGCGCCGGAGGTGTCGCACCTTTCGTTTTTCGTTCGCCTTCAAAGGCGCATTGACTTGCCCCCGGATTTGGTGACCATCCGCCCTGTCATCAACCGCAATACCGAAAGCAGATCATGTTCCAGCAAGCTGTGCGCCGCTCCGCCATTTGGGTCGCGGTCATTCTATTGGCGTTCTTCGCGATCAAGCAATTCCCCGCGCGCAACCAGGTCGCCCTGGGGGCCTATCACAACGGCGAATACGCAACCGCTTTCAGACTTTGGCGAAAAATGGCGCGCAACGGGGACAGCACGGCGCAGTACAACATCGGTGCGCTTTTTGCCGCCGGCAAAGGTGTTGCTGCGTCCCGGGACAAGGCGCAGAAATGGTTCCTGCTGTCGGCCGAAAACGGCAACGCGGCGGCGCAATTTGAAATCGGTAAGATTTATGAAAATGCGCCTGTTGCGACCACCAGTCTGCCCAAGGCGCTGGTCTGGATCCGTCGCTCGGCCGAGCAGGGTTATGGGCCTGCGCAGTTGGATCTGGGATTGAAGTATCTGGCCGGGAACGGGGTCGATCAGGATACCGACAAGGCGACCGAATGGTTGTCGCGCGTGGTGGGCGAGGGCCGGGAACCTCCGGTATTGTCCGGCGGGGGGTCGGCGGCCGGCTTTCCCTTGCCCTGCGGTCCGAAAGACGGCCAGGAAACCTGAAATCGCGGGCTGGAGCGGGCGGCGGGAATCGAACCCGCGTCATCAGCTTGGAAGGCTGAGGTCTTACCACTACACAACGCCCGCTCAAGAAGTTCACGTGCTATTTCAATCCAGATCGAAGGTCAAGTGACAGC
>CAYXNM010000232.1:0-1583 GCA_964466385.1 uncultured Rhodobacter sp.
CTCAGATGTCGCCGCAAAGCGCGCCAAGTGCGGTTTTCAGGAACCGTCGCGGCAGGATGCAGAGCATTCCCCGACCGTCCGGTGTGATTTCCACCTGTTCAGCCGAAGTCTGGTTTGAAATGGCGGTCCGGCCCGAGGGCGCGAAACCGATCCCGTCCAGCGGCCATTTCAACCCCCGGCTGCGGGCCGTCGCCGCCGCCATGGGAAAGAGCGAAAACCGCGTTCCCACCGGCAGCCTCAGCCGCAGGACGGCAGGGCACGCAAAGATCACGTCGCAATCCGACAAGACCAGAACCGGGAATTCCTGAAACCGGCTGAGGCTGTTGAGAACACCAAGCGTGTGATCAACCCGCGCACCCGTCACGCCGGTTGCGATCGCAAATGGCGCGACGATCCGGGCAAGACACTTGTCGAAATCCGTGGTGTCCTGTTGCGAAATCCGGTGAAAGATCTCTGGCGGCAAGACACCGTTCACATCCGGCGGAAGCGAATCCATATCCCCGATAACCGCCGTGGGAATTTGCGCAAATTTCAGGGCGGTTTTCACGCCCCCATCGGCTGCCACCAAAACCGGGGCCAGCGCCAGGGCCTGCAGGAATTGTGGCTTTTTTGTGGGCCCGGCCCCCAATAATGTTATTCCCGCGGCGGCTTGAACAATCTTTTCCATCACCCCGCATTGATGCGGAATCAGTCAACAAAGATCAACTTTTTGGTGATGATTCCGGCCTATCAGTTGGAAAATAGTTTGGTTTCGCAGACAATCTCGTGATAATTTGATCCCAAGGTCGGGGGAGAAAGTAAATTGTAAATGGTGACCTCGAGCAAAATCCTGACCGTGACATACGGTACGTTCTCCTGCACTCTCGAAGGCTTTGACGACCCCTTCACGACCCTTCAACTTGTGGCCGAGTACTTTCGGAAACTCGCCGCCGCGGACCGCTATTTCGGCGGCATCCCGCAAGTGCCGGACACTGAAACCCTCAAGCGCATTGCCGAAGATTCCACCCACGCCGAGGTGGCTGCGGAAGTGGCTGAAACCGGCGTCATCCTGCGGCAGGCTGAAAACGACGCGACCCCGACCGAAGCCATACCGGATGAGCCGGTCGAAACGACCCCGGTTCATCAACCGGAGGACACGACCTTTTTCCACAGACGGCGCGCGGAGACACAAGAAACGCACGACGCCCCGGTAGACATACCGGTATCGGAAACGGATGAAGAAAATATACTGGCGTCGGGAACGGGTGACGTTGACACCGACCCGGTCGGTGAACCGGACGAACAGGCACCCGTTGCGCAACCACTGATTCTGACGCGCCCCGTGCGGGATGACTCGCTTGCCAAGAACGTCGAGGAAACCCTCGCCGCCATTCGCAAGAACGTCAAACGCGCGGAAACCGAGATCGCGGCGAACGACACGCCTGCAACGCAGCCTGAAGCCGCACCGTCGGAGCCGGAGACCGGCGCCGCCGACCCCGCAGCAAACCCCGCAGCAAACCCCGTGGCCGAAAAAGCCCAGGATGCGATCATTTCCAGTCTGGTTCAGGCCGTGGCCGACGCCGCTGCCAACGGCGCACGCGAAC
>CAYXNM010000232.1:1683-2923 GCA_964466385.1 uncultured Rhodobacter sp.
CTGAGTTCTCTGAAGCTGAAACGGAGGACGTTGACGCCGAGGAGGTGGAGGAAACCAACCAAGCCTATTCCTTCGGCGCCGAAGTGGAAACCGAAGACGCGGACGAAACAGATGCCGAACCGGTCGCGGCAGACGCGGAACCCGCCGAAGATGACATCGCTCTCGCTGAGCCGGTCGAAACCGTCGAACACGTCACCGGGACCGAAACGGACGAAGACACCGAAAACGGTGGCGATACCTTCACAGATGCAAAAATGGATGCGGAAACCGAAACAGACGGGTTCGGGGACGAAGAAACCATCAGTCCATCCGAACCGGACACACCCCAGCAGTCCAGCCTCAGCCCAGAACAGGAGGCTGAGCTTGCCCGGGATCTGGAGGAAGCACGCGAGGCCGGTGACGACGAAGCATCGATCGACAGCGCAGCCGAGGAGCGTCGTCAGCAACGGCGCGCACGTGTTGCGGCGCTGCGAAACAATGATAATGCCGCCAAGGACGAAGATGCGCTCGACCGGTTGCTGGTGACGGCGCAATCCAAGATGGACAAGCCTGAACAGGCACGGCGACTGAATGCACTGGACCAGCTCAAGGCGGCCGTTGCCGCGACCCAGGCCGATCAGCAGGCGCGCGTGAGCAGTTCGCAGGCAGAAACCGAAAATACTGCCGACACCACCGATCTTGCCGCCTATCGCGACGATCTGCGGCGCGCCCAGAACAAGGCGCGCCAGGGCGGGTTGAACGGCAACCTGAAAACGGAACCGGCACAGTCTGCTCCGTTGATTCTGGTCTCTGAGCAGCGGATCGACGAAGCCCCGGCAGAAGTGCAGCCCGATGAACCGGCCGAACCGCAGCGCGAAGTCGCCCAGACCGATGGCAATCTGGCGCTGAAGCAGCAACCCGAAGCGGGCGACGCGTTTGACGACGATTCAGGTGAAATTCAGGGAATTCCCGCCGACGCATTTGCAGAATCCTCCAGTTTCGGGGATTTCGCCGAACGCATTGGCGCGTTCGAATTGCAGGATCTTCTCGAAGCCGCGGCGGCCTATACCTCGATCATTGAAGGCAAGTCGCGTTTCTCGCGCGCACAGGTCATGTCAAAGATCGCCAAGCTCGACAGCAACGAGGCTTTCTCCAAGGAGGCCGGCCTGCGTTCCTTTGGACGTTTGTTGCGCGAAGGCAAGATCCTGCGGGTTCAGGACGGCCAGTTCGCCATTTCCAAGGCGTCGCGGTTTTCCATCGC
>CAYXNM010000233.1:0-2886 GCA_964466385.1 uncultured Rhodobacter sp.
ATTAAGCTGCCAGGAGGAAGTAATGAGCGTTGTCGAAAGAACAATGGAATTTAATGTAAAAAAAGAGGAAGAGCCAGTCTTGGTGTCCCCTTCTATCATTGGGTTACCTGTGGCAGAGCAGGCAAAAACCACTAATTTGACCACCCCCATCAAAGAGACGGTCCTGGCCTGGTTTGTCCGTCAGGGCCAGGAACAACGACCCGATGTAACTCTGATGGACCGTTTGGAAATAGCCCGTCGCTTTTGGGAGCCGGAGCGCCTGAGAGGCACCCCGTTCGACTTGGCTGCACAATACGGGCTCAGTCGAACGAGCATTTACAACATCGCCAACCGGCTGGCGCTTTTGTTTCAACCGCGCTTGCCTGGCCCGGTGGCCGGTCTGAAAAAGGCCTTATCGGCTTCGGAGAAAGAGGTCAACCCGCCAGACAAAGGGCAGATCTGGCCAAAAGAGGCATCCGAACGGTTGCAGGGACGACTGATCTTGACCGGGTTGTTTCCGGGCGGCATGCCGTTGCGCCCCCTGGAAGATATGTTGGGCGAGGTTCCCGGCGTGGGCTGTTCCGACAGCACCATCGGACGGAAGGTTAAGCAGGCCGGGGTCAAGGCCGACGAAATCCTGCGGGGTATCGATTTCAGCCAGGTATCAGCGGCGGGGGTCATGCCAGCCATTGACGAAACCTTCTTTGATGACTTTCCGGTCTTGTTTGTTGTCGAACCCCGCTCCCTGGCTATCTGTGATTTCTACATACCGGATGATCGCTCCCGAACGGCCGACACGTGGGCAGCCTTCCTGTTGCTGCTCAAAGAAGATCGGGGCTTGAACATCATCGGCGGTATGGGTGATGCAGCCACCGCCTATCCCCCAGCCTTCAAAACCCTTCTGGAAGATGATGGTCAGTTTCGGGAAGATCATTTTCACACCTTGTGGGACGTACAAAAACTACAGCGAAAATTAGAAAACAGCGCCTATCGTGCTTTCAAGGCCGAATACAAAGCGGTGGCCCGGGATAAAAAGAAAGGCACGGCCGACACCCACCAAAAACTGCTTCAAACACAAGCGGAAAGCCGGCGCCTGGCCGAAGCTTACGATGCCTTCGCCGAAGGGGCGACCTGGGTAGCCGATGCTCTGCAAATCGTAGACCTGATCAGCGGTGAAATTCGAGACCGACCAACCAACCTATGGTTGCTCGATGAAACCATTGCCGCGCTGGCCCAGGTCAATCATAAAGCGGTCGTCAAAATGAGCCAACGGCTTGATGACCACAAACCCCGCCTGTTGGCTTACCTCAACGACCTGGATGAAGGCCTGCCCCACTTGCAGACTGAGCTTCACGCTTATCTGCAAGCACCGGATTTGGCTCAGGTGGTTCTGCGCGCCGTAGCTCGTCACTGGCGCTTGCACCACGAAGTCAAAAGCAACCAGAGACGTCATTTCCGGACGGCTTTGGAGGTCGCCCAACAGGATGTTGACCTTTGGATTGCGGGCGACCCTTTTCTGGAAAAATGGGCCAAACAACTGCACGCTCTGTTGGATGGGGTGCTGCGGGCCAGTTCTGCTGTTGAGAACATCAACAGCATCTTCAAACCCTTGGTCCGCCGCAAGAAGCATTTTGCCAGCGCCGACAACGCCCACAACTTTGTGGCTCTCTTTGTCCTCTGGCACAATATGCGCGTTTTCAAAGAGGGCTTGCGTCGAGGCAAAAGTCCCTTCCAGATATTGGGCATCGACCTGGCCGAAAAGGATTGGCGCACTCTGTTGGGATACCCGCCCTTACAGTAGTCCGACCGGCAATTCCTTTCATTCTTATTCTGTTGTTAAACTCGGCCTTTCTGCCGAGATGTTGGCGTTTTCTCAATCCTGCAAATTACGCCTTTTGCACTTGAAACTGTAAACCTATCTTTCTCCCCAAATATGGGGTTTTGGGCGATGCCGGATTATGGTTATCTCGTTGTTGCTTTGAGATTGATGTTCGAATTCTTGATTGAAACTTCAGGCACCGCACCACAACAAATAATAGTGAGGGCAACAGAGACCCAACCTCATTGGAACCTGGAAATTAACGGTATTCCGGAGGCAATCGCAGAAATTGCACGAAATCTTTGTAAAAACTGCTCGCTGAGTTCAATTCAAAATGAGCGTCTCTCACCGGAAAATATTCTAAGACTATTCACAGCGTGTCAGATATTTTCTTTGCAGGGCGTCCAGTGGGATGTTTTCGCAGGTACGACAGGTGACGTTGGGTTACGCTTGATGGTGCCGACTATGAGAGTCAGCCCGGAACCCGACCATTAGTTATCAATTGATATTACCGGGGAAAGTGATAAAAACAGTTTTAGATGAATTCCGCCACAATTCTTCTCATCGGTGATGAACTAAATATCCTGCGAACCCTGCGCCGAAATTTGACCAGTAGAGGGTATCAGGTTCAAATTGCCCTGGATGATCAAGAAATTTTCGATATGGATCCAGATTTCAAGGTTGATCTATATATTCTCAATCTTGATTTTAATACGGCGCAGGTTGATGGACTGGATATTTGCCGTCAAATTCGCATTGTTAGCCACGCTCCCATCATAGTCCTCTCCACAATTGATTCAGAGAACAAGAAAATTGAGGCACTTGACCTGGGTGCCGATGACTACCAGGTGATGCCCTTTGGCATGGGCGAGTTCCTGGCCAGAGTCCGCTCTGCCCTCAGACGCTGGGCAACGTTCCAGGCAGGCAAAACTAATCAAGATTGCGTCATTCTATCAGGGGATTTGTTCATTGATACTGAAGCCCGTCAGGTAATCATTAGAGGTGACCAGATTCGCCTAACACCCACCGAATACGAATTGCTCCAATATCTGGCCAAAAATAGCGGCAAAGTGATTACCCACCGCAAA
>CAYXNM010000234.1:0-2871 GCA_964466385.1 uncultured Rhodobacter sp.
GACAGGATCAGGTAGGAATGTAGCGATGAGTTCACCGCGAAGACCCCCCCGAAGACCAGCAATGCGGCGACAAGTATGCCGGTCAGCCACATTCCCGGACCGGTGGCGGTCACGGCTACGAGTGTCAGCACCGCCGGAACCGCGGCAAGGCCCCAGCCCCAGGTGCGGACCGCGCCAATCAGCTCCGCCTCGGACCGTTCCTTTGCCCGCAAGATGCGCGGCGCGTTGGCCTGAACGAGGCCATAGAAAATCACCCAAAGCGCCATGAACGTCCCGACCAGGAAGAACGCGGCGCGGTCGCCTTCGGATGTGCCATCCGACAGCACAGCATAGAAATAGATCGGAATGCCGACAACGAACCACACGTCGCGCGCTCCGAACAAGAACACCCGAGCCAGGCTAAGCCGGTTCACGTTGGGGGATTTCGAAAACACGTCTGAAAATTTCGCGCCCTTGCGTCCCTTTGGCAGCCCCGGCGGCATGGCGATCAAAACGGCCAGCAGAATTGCGGCAAGGGTCGCGGCCATGCCCAGGACCGCCCAGACAAATCCAAGCGTCGCCAGCAAAGCCGCGCCTAGCAGAAACCCCGCGCCCTTCACCATGTTCTTGGACCCGGTCAAAAGCGCCACCCAGCGAAACAGCGCGCCGTCCTGTGACGGCGCGAGCAATTTGACAGCGGATTTGGACGACATCTTGGCAAGGTCCTTGGCCACGCCGCTTGCCCCCTGCACAAGCATGACAAAGACGACCGATGTGCCAATTGCCCAGCCCGGATCAAGCTGGGCGAGCGCCAGCAGCGCCAGCACCTGCAACCCAAGCCCGGCATAGAGCGTCGAGGTCAGGCCGAACCGTGCGGCAATCCAGCCCGCGGACAGATTGGTGATGACGCCCGCGACTTCATAAAGGACAAACAGATAGGCCAACTGGACCGGGGAAAACCCCAGCGTGTGAAAGTGCAGCAGCACCAGCATGCGCAACGCACCGTCAGTCAGCATGAATGCCCAGTAAGCCGCCGTGACCGCGATATAGGCGGACAGGCCTTCGGGGCGCGCGGCGCTTTCGGTCACAGACTGTCCCCGACCATACAGGCCACATCCACCAGCCGGTGCGCATAGCCCATCTCGTTGTCGTACCACGCATAGATCTTCACCTGCGTGCCATTGATCACCATGGTTGACGGTGCGTCCACGATACTGGAGCGCTCGTCATTGGTGTAATCGGTGGAAACAAGAGGACGTTCCTCATACCCAAGAATTCCTTTAAGCGGCCCTTCGGACGCGGCCTTGAACAATGCGTTGACCGCTTGCGCGTTTGTCTCGCGCTCCACCTCGAATACACAATCGGTCAGCGAGGCATTGAGAAGTGGCACACGTACGGCGTGACCGTTCAGGCGGCCCGTCAGTTCGGGGTAGATCAACGTGATGGCGGTGGCACTGCCTGTCGTTGTCGGAACAAGGGAATTCAGAGCCGAGCGCGCGCGGCGCAGATCCTTGGCCGGACGGTCCACGATTGTTTGCGTGTTCGTGACATCATGGATTGTCGTGATCGAACCGTGCTTTATCTTCAGGGTCTCATGGATGACCTTGACCACCGGCGCGAGGCAGTTGGTCGTGCAACTGGCGGCGGTGACAATCCGGTGGCGGTCTGGCGCATAGATGTCGTGATTGACCCCGTAGACGATATTGGCGGCATCCCCGTCCTTGACCGGAGCCGATACAACCACCTTCTTCACCCCTGCGTCGAAATAGGGCGCAATCTTTGCCTCTGTCTTGAAGGCGCCTGTGCAGTCGATGACAACATCGACGCCATCCAGTGGCAGCGCGGCGATGTTGCGGGTGCCAATGAAAGGCAGGCGCGTGCCGTCGATGGTCACGCTGTCGGCGTCATGGGCAAAATCCGCCTTCCAGCGGCCATGCACCGTATCGAACTCCAGCAGATGGGCGTGCATTTCCGGATCACCGACGGCATCGTTGATCCAGGCGATCTCGGCCCCTTTCTCCAGCAGTGGTTTCAGGGCGAGCTTGCCGATGCGGCCAAGTCCGTTAAGGGCGTAAACGGTCATTTGGTCATTCCTTCTTCGTTCGATTGTCCGATCTCATCCACGGCCTTCTGCAGCGACATCCGGTCCAGCGCGGCGATCGGCAGTGCGGTAAATCCCGTCATGCGGTTGCGCAGCGCGCCGTAGGTCTGGTGGAAGGCAAGGCTCTTTTCCGCATCGGTGCCTTCAACCTTGACCGGGTCCGGCAGCCCCCAATGAGCGCTGATGGTCTGACCCTGCCAGGCCGGGCATTCCTCATTCGCTGCCTGATCGCACACCGTAAAGACGAAATCGAATTCCGGCGCATCAGCCCGCTGAAATTCCGCGATGTTCTTGGCGCGCAGGACCGACACATCGTGCCCATTCTTTTCCAGCACGTCGAGTGCGAAGGGGTTCAGTTCCGAATGCGGCCTGGTGCCGGCCGAATAAGCGACAAAGCGGTCCCCCGCGATGTCGCGCAGGATGGATTCCGCGAAAATCGAGCGGGCGGAATTGCCTGTGCAAATAAACAGGACGTTGTATTTCCGGTCGATCATTGGCGTATCTCGGTTGGAGGTGGGACAGGCGTTTGGCGCGCAGATTTCTGGCCGGCTCCGGCAGCAATCGTGCAGGAGGTAGTCAAATGTCTCGCGCGTGGCATCCATGTCGATGGCATAACGCAAGGACGTGCCAACACGGTTTTGGCTGATCAGCCCCACTTGCATCAGGGCATTCACATAGGTCGACAGCGTATTCGGCTTCAGCCCAAGTGCCTGGGCCAGTTCCGTCGCCGGAACGCGATCGGGATAGCGCCGCATCAGCAGCCGAAACAGCGCCAGCCGTTGCGGGTGGCC
>CAYXNM010000235.1:0-2855 GCA_964466385.1 uncultured Rhodobacter sp.
TTTCGTGATGTCCAAAGATCGAACCGGTCGGGACCGTCGGCGCGTCACCGTGATCCGGGTCATGCCTCCACATGGCTGCGGCATGGCGGCAGGCGCGCGACGACGGCTTTCACGCATTCCCGCCTTTTTTGCGTGAACTGGCGTGAAAAGAGTGGCGCGATTTCGCGGTTGCGCCGCTCTGCGGGTTGATATTCCCGGTTCCGTGCGCTCAAATCGCACCGGCCTGTTGACGGGTTGTGGGTGTCGGGCGGCAGAGGGCCGGATAACCGCCCGGAAGATTGCGATTGCCCGCGGTTTCCGATGCCCTTTCCAGGGCCCGTCATGTTCAGGCAGCACAAGGACCGCCCGTTGTCCCCGATGAAAGGCCGGAAACATGCCACTTACCCCGCGCGAACGCGTTTTGTGCACGCTCGATCACCAGGAACCCGACCGCGTTCCGATCGTGATCGGTGTCTCCAATGCCACCGGCATCAAGATGAAACCCTATCAGGACATCAAAAAGATCATCGGCGTCAGCGCGCCCGACGAATACATTTACCAGTGGCCGGAACTGGGCACCGCCCGGATTGACGAAGCGACCATGGTGCGGCTTCGCAGCGACGTGCGCGGGGTGCGGGATCTTGAGCCGGCACATGTTCTGAGAGCCAACCGGGAGCGTCCCTCACATTCCGATTATATCGACAGCTGGGGCAGCGGGGCGGTGGAAATCGGCCCTGACGAGTGGTTCCCGGGGGTTCACCCGCTCTTGAATGCAACATCGGTCGACGAGGTCGAAAACTACACCGGCTGGCCCGACATGAGCGACCCGAGCCGCGTTGCCCATGTGGCCGCTGTCGCGCGCAAGCTGGCCGAGGAAAACCGATACGCCATTCTGGCGACGCCCTGGCTCTTGTTCCCGTTTGAACGCGCTTACGCGATGCAGGGGCTTGAAAATTTCCTGCTCAACATGGGGCTCAACCCGGAATTCGCGGTGGCGATGCTCCAAAAGAACGCCGAACTCAGCAAGACTCTGATGGGGGCGTTTCTGGAGCAGATCGGCGGGAACATCGACATGATCAAGATCGGTGACGACCTTGGAACACAGCAAAGCCTGATGATTTCGCCCGATATGTATCGCCGGATGCTCAAACCCATCCACGCGGATTTCATCCGGTTCATCAAGGAGCGCACCCATGCCAAGGTCTTTTTCCACACCGATGGCGACGTGGAACCGCTGATCGAGGATTTTATCGAGATCGGCGTCGATATCCTCAACCCGATCCAGACATCGGCGGGGAAAATGGCCGACTTAAGGTCGCTGAAAGAGAAATACGGCAAACGGATCGTTTTTTGTGGCGCTGTGGATACGCACCGCGTGCTGCCTTACGGAACGCCTGAGGAGGTCCGCCAGGAGGTGAAGCGCGTGATCACGGCGCTTGCGCCGGGCGGAGGTTTCATGCTGGGCTCGGTCCATACGGTGATGGGCGACGTTCCGGCAGAAAATGTGCTGGCCATGGTCGACGCGGTCGAGGAATTCGGCCAGTATCCCGTTTAGGATTTCAAGTCGTCAATGTCCCTTGCCGTGCGGAACACACATCGACATTCTGCATCAGAGGGCGACTTCAAAAGGAGAAGAAATGCCAAGTCCAACCGACAAACGAATATTGTCCGATTTCGTTGGCGCGGGGGTTGATTTCGTCACCTCGGTTCCCTGCAAGCAACTGGCCGGCGTGATCGAGGAACTGGACCGCGCGCCGGACATCAGGCATGTTCCCGCGAATAGGGAGGATGAGGGTATGGGCCTTTGCGCGGGTGCTTACATGGGCGGGATGCGGCCCGCGATCATCATGCAGAACACCGCGTTGGGCGTGGTCGTGAACGCACTGGCGACGCTCATCCAGTATTACCAGATCCCCTTGCCCATGCTGATCTCCTTTCGGGGTGAAGTGGGCGAACCCGTTGCCTGCCAGGTTGAAATGGCGCTGCACACCAAGGCGATCCTGAGCCAGTTGCACATTCCCACGTACCATTTTCACAAGGCTGGGGATGTCAAAGAGCTGCCCGGCATTCTCAGGCATGCAGATGTCAGCAGCAAACCCGTGGCGATCCTGACCGACGCGACATTCTGGGGGGCCGTCTCATGATCCGCAATGACGTCCTGAAAACGCTTTTGCCGCTGATTTCGGATCAGCTTGTCGTTTGCAATATCGGCGCCCCCAGTCAGGAGCTTTTCGCGCAGGCTGACCGGGCGGGAAATTTCTACATGCTGGGAACCATGGGATTGTCCAGTTCGATCGGTTTCGGTCTGGCGCTGGCGCAGGACAGGACCGTGATCTCGATTGACGGCGATGGCTCGGTTCTGACCAACCTTGCGACTTTGTCCACGATCGCCAACAATCCCCGCGACAACTATATTCTTCTGATCATCGACAATGGTTCCTACGGCTCGACCGGCGACCAGCCGACTTATGCGGGCGGCAAAACCTCGCTTGCGGCGGTTGCGCGGGCATGCGGGTGCGAAAACGTGTTTGAGGTCAGTGCCAGGGACACGGCCAGCACCCTGAAAGCCGCCCTGGCGGCGCGAAGGATGACAGTGATCGTGTCAAAATGCCAAAGCGGAAATGTGAAAGTTCCGGTGATCACCATGAACCCGGTTACGATCCGCGAACGCTTCATGGGGGCCGTCAGGGAACGCTCCGGTCCCTCTGAGTGAAGGCGACGTTGAGGTTTGCCCCGGTTTAACCCAACCCCGCACGGCCCAGCGCCTGCCCGGGGGGTGGCGTTCGCAACGCCGGTTCGGGGCACTTTATACCGGCAAAGCCCGAACGAACGGGGTGGGATGCGCGACATCGGCGAAAGCGCCAGCCCATCGGGAC
>CAYXNM010000236.1:0-2825 GCA_964466385.1 uncultured Rhodobacter sp.
GTGCCGCCAGCGTTCGTTCTGAGCCAGGATCAAACTCTCAAGTTGAAAAGCAATTACTTGCTTATCCTTGACATTCGAACCTCTGCACATCTGAACCGGTTCCGAAGAACCGTTTCTCATGCCCTGCCTTACTGAAACAGGACATGGTCACTTTATGTTATCTGTGTCTGAGTTTTCCAAAGAAAACAAAGAACCACATCAAACGTGAAGCTGACTATACATCATCGGATCATGGCCAAAGCCAATCTCCTAGTAAGTTGATATGTAGAAGTCCGTCCGTCGTTAACGACCAAACCGCCCACATATCTCTTCAGATACCATCAATTTCAAAGAGCGCAGAGACAAACGCTTCAGTAGCGCCTTTTCTTGTTTGGCGCGCCCGCCGCTCAATGTCTGTCTCTGTTTTTCACCGAGGAGCATGTCGCCCGGCCGGTGAAGGGGGTTCTAGGGCCAGTCGCCGAGTCCCGCAAGCGCTTTTTTCAAAAAAGATGAAGTTTTTTCAAACCGCCTGTTTTGGCCCTATATCTAGACGTTAGCGGTTCAAAAACACCAAAAACCCGGATGAAATCGAAAGAAGATTAGCAACAGCGATTGCGCCGTGTAACAAGACCGCCGGTTATCCACATTGATTGATCCGGCACCCCGGTTGTCGGCGGGAATCACTGCCGGAATCAGAGCGCGGATTCATGTTTCCGTCAGTTTTGTCCCAAACGGCCAGATTCGTTTCCACGAGAACCTCCACGCGACCAAAAGGATCGCGCCAAGCAGGTAGAGGACCGGGTTCACCTCCCAGACCTTTCGAACGAGCACGAAATGCGTCCCCCCCAGGATGACGGCGACATAGCTGAGCCGGTGAAGCCGGGTCCACCCAAGCGGCCCCAATCGCCGGATCGAGAACCGGTTGGACGTCAGCGCCAGAGGGATCAGCAACACAAATGCCGTCATTCCCAGAATGATATACGGGCGCTTGTAAAGGTCGCGAATGATTTCACCCCAGAAGAACTGCTTGTCCAGAACGAACCATGTTGTCAGGTGGAAGCAGACATACATGAACGCCGCCAGCCCCAGAGCGCGACGATACTTGACCAGATTGACGCCGGTTATCCTTCGGATCGGCGTCACCAGGAGCGTGAGCAACAGTAATTGCAGCGCCCAGCGCCCCAACTGGCGTTCCAGCACCTGCAAAGGGTCCGCACCCAGTTGATTGTCGACCGCCCAGTAAAAATAGACCAGCGCCGGGACCGGTGCCAAAAAGTAGAGCGGCCAGTCCGGAATTTTTCGCACCCACGCGTTGGTGTTCCTTACCAACGCATCAACCACAGGACGCCCCCTCTTGAACAGGCGGGCATGGCAGCGATCCATAGGAACAGTAGACGCAGCAATCTCCGGGTTTCGGTTTCAGAACCGCGCCGCAATTGGTGCATTCGTAAAACCACTGACACGATTGCGTCGGCATTTCCTCGGCCTTGGCAAAGTTGCAATGGGGGCATGTCAATACAGAGATCATTTCGGCCATGGGTCGTCCCCTAGTAATTCTTGGTCAGGTCCATGCCGGCATAAAGCCCGGCGACCTGATCTGCGTATCCGTTGAACATAAGCGTCTTCTTACGCTTGGCAAACAGACCCGCGCCAATAGGTCTCTCCGAGGCCTGCGACCACCGCGGATGATCCACGTTCGGATTGACGTTGCTGTAAAAACCGTATTCACGCGGGTTCGCCCGGTTCCACGTTGCTTGCGGTTGACGATCTGTCAGGCTGATCCTGACAATCGACTTGATCGATTTGAACCCGTATTTCCACGGCACGACCAGGCGCAAAGGGGCCCCGTTCTGGTTGGGCAGGTCCTCGCCATAGATACCTGCGGCGAGGATGGTCAGGGGATGGGCCGCCTCGTCCAGGCGAAGACCCTCGCGGTAGGGCCAGTTCAGGACACCGGACCTCTGCCCGATCATTTCAGACGGGCGCACCAAGGTTTCAAACGAAACGTATTTTGCACCGCTTTTGACACCGACGCGGTTGAGCAGACGGGACAGTTGAAACCCCGTCCACGGAACGATCATCGACCACGCCTCGACACACCGCAACCGATAGATGCGTTCTTCCATCGTCACACCTTTGATGATGTCCTCGAACGCGTAATTGCCGGGCTTTTCGACCAGACCGTCGATCTTGACGGTCCAGGGTGTTGTTGTCAGCCGATGGGCATTGCGCGCCGGATCATCCTTGCCGGTGCCGAATTCATAATAATTGTTGTAGTTCGTGATATCTTCGAACGAATTCGGTTTTTCGTCCGTTGAATATCCGCTCTTTCTTACCGCGAACTTTGCGCTGGCGGTTGTTCCGGTCAGACCCGCTGCGATCAGACCCGTGGCACCCGCCATGATTTCCCTTCGATTGATCCATTTGGATTTCGGGGTAATTTCCGCACCCCGGAATTCCGCCTTTGATATGCGTTTCATGGGTTCCCTCCTGTTTCCTTCGAACGGTTTTAGGGATGGGCCGAGGCCCGGGCAAAACAAACCCCCTCACGTTTTCGCTGGAAATGTTTCAATAAGGAATGCCCGCGCGCTTATAAAGAAAGTGCAAAAGCCAGGCCGGACCGATCAGCAGGAACTGGACGTCTTTGAAAAATGAGGGTTTTTTGCCCTCGACCTTATGCCCCCAGAACTGCCCGATCCATGCAATGACAAACACGATCAGCGCGAATTGCCAAAGCGGCAAGGTGAAACGCGCCTCGTACCAGATCACCAGCGCCAGACACACGGCCGCATAGGCCAGAAATCCCAGCGCCAGTTGCCAGGACACAACCGCGTAATAGATCAGCG
>CAYXNM010000237.1:0-2729 GCA_964466385.1 uncultured Rhodobacter sp.
CGCTTTAGCTGTTTCCAATCTTCTTCAGCAGCTTGCAATAGGCGACTTGTCCGCGTTCAAAGTTCCTGAGACGAAAGAATTCGTTGGGGGCATGCAGGTTTTCGTCGCCGACGGAAAACCCGAACATCGTTGCGTGAACGCCAAGTTCGCCGAGGAATATCGTCATGACCGGAATTGACCCGCCCAACCGGGTGGTGAATGGCTCCTGACCGTAGACTTCTTTCAGAACATCCCTGGCGAGCTGGCTTGCGTTGTGCCCCTTTGGCATCAGGAACGGGTCGGCGCTGCCTGCCAGCCGCGTTGTTTCGGCGGTGACCCCGGCGGGGCAGTGTTTGGAAACGTGGTCCCTGATCCGCTCAAAGATCTTATCGGGGTTCTGATTGGCGACCAGTCTGCAGGTAATCTTGGCGAACGCCTCGGCGGGGTGTACGGTTTTGGACCCTGTTCCCTGATAACCGCCCCAGAGGCCGTTGACATCAAGCGTCGGACGCGCCCAAAGACGTTCGCGCGTGGTATAGCCGGGTTCACCAAACAGGGCCGGAACGCCAAGGTCACGCAGATAGGCCCTCTCGTCATATGGGGCGCGGGCAATGTCCGCCCGCTCGTCGTCGGTCAATGCCGGAATGCCGTCGTAAAACCCCTCGATGCGGATCTTGCCGTCGGTATCTTTCATCGTCGCCAAAAGTTGGGCCAGAGCCATCAACGGATTGGCAATCGCCCCGCCATGGAGGCCGGAATGCTGGTCGCTTGACGGTCCCTGCACCCTGATTTCAAGGCCGACCAGCCCTTTCAGGCCGATAACGATGTTGGGCTCGTCCGCCGTCCATTGCAGTCCGTCAGCAGAAAAAATCATGTCACATGTCAGCAATTCACGGTTGGACGCAACGAATGTCGGCAGCTCGGGAGAGCCGATTTCCTCTTGTCCTTCGAAAAGGAATTTGACGTTGACGGGCAGTTTGCCCTCGCTGGCAAGCAGGGCTTCGAATGCAAGGATCGGGGTCAGCATACCACCTTTGTCGTCCGACGCACCGCGCCCATAAACGCAGCCGTCCCGAATTTCCGGTTCAAATGGCGGGGTTTGCCAACGTTCGAAAGGCTCGGCCGGCTGAACGTCGAAATGCCCATAGATCAGGACGGTCGGCTTGTCGTCCCCCGCGCCAAGCCAGTCACCGTAAACAACCGGGTGGCCGCCCGTTGGCAGCACCACCGGGTTTTCAACACCAGCGGCGCGCAGCCTTGCGGCGACCCAATCTGCCGCCATTGCCACGTCGGTCATGTTCTCGGTTTTCGCCGAGACGGACGGTATCCGCACGAAATCAAGCAACTCGCCGACGAAACGATCCTGATGCGTTATCAGGTAATCCAGAAAAGTGGCCATTTCCCGCGCCATTTGCTGTAAGCCATGACCAAAGGTGACCCGACCGCGCGGACCGTGTCAAGCATCGCGCCCCCCAGGGAAGGGCCAGGCAAGACCCGAGACCAAAAACGTGCCAGGTTGCCACTGTCAGTTTCAAAACCGGAAATCACGACCCATGAGAACCATCAGAAGTTTTGACGCGTTGGAAAAGCTGGGCCGCGTTCGCCTGTCGCGGCATTTTTTCATGCGCGAGTTTCTTTATTCCGAAATTTCGAATTATTACGGCATTCCGAATGTTCCCGATGATCCCGATCTGGCCATACAGGCGGGCAGCGCGCTTTGTCGGAACTTGCTGGACCCGCTGTTTGAAACCTTCGGGAATGTGTCCGTACGCTCGGCCTATCGCGCGCCGGCGGTGAACGCTCTTGGCAATGAAAAAGGGCACAGTTGCGCGCGGAACGAAAAGAATTACGCGGGTCACATCTGGGACAAACGGGACAGCGCGGGGCGCATGGGAGCCTGCGCCACGATCACCATTCCGTGGTTTGCAGACCGCTATGACAAAGGGCGCGACTGGCGGGACCTTGCGTGGTGGATCCACGACCATCTGCCCTATTCGGCGATGCAGTTTTTCCCCGTTCGCGCCGCTTTCAACCTGACCTGGAGGGAGGAACCCGAGCGCTTGATTACCTCCTACATCGCGCCAAGAGGGTTGCTGCTGCGTGCAGGCGAGACGCCTGAAATATCTCTTCAAACGCGGGCCGCATTCTATCGCGATTTCCCGCCTCTTCGCGATCCGCCGCCTGATGACGCGGGGCTGGGGCCGGGGTGGGGCCCAAGCGCGGGTTCCGGTTCACGGGTTCGTCAGCGGCATTGAACGAACAGCTCCGGCCGCTTAGCTGCAAAGGCAGGCGCAGCGATTGCGCGCGACAGAAAGCAGCATCAGGACCACCGGAAAATGACAGAATTGAACAAAGAAGCCCCGACCAAAGGACCGTTTGGCAATGCCATTCGAAACCCCGGAAACCCCAATCACATGATGGTCGTCAAGCCGGTCGAACAACGCGTGCGGGTCTATGTGGGCGACGATCTGATTGCCGATACGAAGAACGCGGTACGGGTGATCGAAATCGGTCGAGACGTTTACGATCCGATGGTCTATGTGCCCAATGGGGACATTCTGGTTGACCTTGACAGGGGAACAAAGGAAACACATTGCCCGCTCAAGGGGGATGCCTCGTACCGCGATTTCAAAGGCACGGAAATCGGCTGGACGTATGATGTTTATGAATTTGCGTCAAAGCTGGATGCCCGAACGGGTTTTTGGCCCGCGAAAGTCAGGTTGATCGAAGGGGAATAGTCGCGTCCGACG
>CAYXNM010000238.1:0-2720 GCA_964466385.1 uncultured Rhodobacter sp.
TTGACGGCGTGGTCAAGAACATCACCGAATACGGCGCATTCGTCGATCTGGGTGGCGTTGACGGTCTGCTGCACGTCACCGACATGGCCTGGCGTCGCGTGAACCACCCGTCGGAAATCGTGACCATCGGCGAAACCATCAAGGTGCAGATCGTCAAGATCAACAAGGAAACCCACCGGATCAGTCTTGGCATGAAACAGCTCGAGGATGACCCCTGGACTCTGGTCGAAGGCAAGTATCCGCTGGAAAGCGTTCACACAGGCCGCGTGACCAACATCACCGACTATGGTGCGTTTGTCGAACTGGAGCCGGGCGTTGAAGGCCTTGTTCACGTGTCCGAAATGTCCTGGACCAAAAAAAACGTCCACCCTGGCAAGATCGTTTCGACCAGCCAGGAAGTCGAAATCATGGTTCTGGAAATCGACAGCGCCAAACGGCGCGTTTCGCTTGGCCTCAAGCAAACGCAGGGCAACCCGTGGGAGAACTTCGAAACCGCATTCCCCGTGGGAACCGAGGTCGAGGGCGAAGTCAAGAACATCACCGAGTTTGGCCTTTTCGTGGGTCTCGATGGCGACATCGACGGCATGGTTCATCTCAGCGATCTGGATTGGAACCGCTCCGGCGAGGAAGCGATGGAGGATTACCGCAAGGGCGACATGGTCCGCGCGATCGTCACCGATGTCGACACGGGAAAAGAGCGTATCTCGTTGTCGATCAAGGCGCTTGAGGGCGATCCGTTTGCCACGGCAACTTCGGGGGTCAAACGGGGCGCGGTTGTCACCGTCACGGTCACCAAGATCGAGGACGGCGGGATTGAGGTTGAACACGAGGGCATGAAATCGTTCATCCGCCGCTCCGACCTCAGCCGCGACCGGGCTGAACAACGCCCGGACCGGTTCTCGGTTGGCGATCACATCGATGCACGCGTGACCAACATCGACAAAAGCTCGCGTCGTCTGGGCCTGTCGATCAAGGCGCGTGAAATCGCTGAAGAAAAAGAAGCCGTGGAACAGTATGGTTCGTCGGATTCAGGGGCGTCGCTGGGGGATATCCTTGGCGCGGCCCTGAAAGGCAAGGACGAGCAGTAAGCGCCCGGTCCTGTCGCTGGAACTTCGAAAACGGCCCCTCGATCGGGGGGCCGTTTCCTGTTTTTCCTGCCGACGATGAACAACTGCCGACATAATCGAATCACCCGGACTTTCGATATTTTCGACCCACGAATATTCCCGAATGCCGCGCAGGTTTGGCCGGTTCGGTGGCGTTTTCACGAAATATCCCCAATCAAACAGCACCTTAGGCCGTGAAAACCTGAAAAGGTGGCCCTGCCTGACTTTCCAGCCGGAAAAATCTCTGTCAGTATCGATCCCGCAAATGATTAACATCAGGCGCTCCGGTCGCCATGCCCATTGGGGGGGGTACGAATGATCCGTTCAGAACTTGTGCAAAAAATCGCCGATGAGAATCCTCATCTTTACCAACGCGACGTTGAGAGGATCGTCAGCACCGTTTTTGACGAGATCATTGACGCGATGGCCGAGGGCAACCGTGTCGAACTGCGCGGCTTTGGCGCATTTTCGGTCAAGCAAAGAGATGCCAGAACCGGAAGAAACCCCCGCACCGGCGAATCCGTTGCGGTTGAAGAAAAACATGTGCCGTTCTTCAAGACCGGCAAGTTGCTGAGGGACCGTCTGAACGGCGGCTGACCTTCTGAATATCGAGAAGAGGTCCGATGCGTTTTGTTCGCCTGCTGTTTTTGGGAATTGTCGGCCTGATCCTGATTGTCCTGGCTTTGGCCAACCGGCAGGTCGTGACCCTCAGTCTGGTTCCGGATGAACTGTCAGGGCTGTTGCCGTTTGCCAACGATCTCGCGTTGCCGCTCTTTCTGATTATCCTTGGCGGCATCGTGGCCGGTCTCCTGATCGGGTTCGTGTGGGAATATTTCCGCGAACACAAGATCCGCGCGGACGCCAACCGGCGCAAGCGCGACCTCAATCGTCTGGAGCGAGAGGTAAAGGGTTTGCGCGAAAAGACCGGTGAAGGTAAAGATGACGTTCTGGCGCTGATCGAGTGAAGGCGTGGCGCCCTGACAGGATATTTGGCCGCACCCCATGAACGTGAAAATCTGTGGACTTTCCGAGGCAAGGCATGTCGACGCCGCCATTATGGGTGGCGCGCGGTATCTGGGGTTTGTCTTTTTCCCGAAATCACCGCGAAACCTGTCTTTTGAGGCGGCGCGCGTTCTGATGCGCGATATTCCGGAGCATATTTGCAAGGTCGCGCTGATCGTCAATCCTGCCGATCATCTGCTTGATCGGATCACGGACACGCTGCCCGTGGACATGCTGCAACTGCACGGGTCCGAAAGCCCGCAAAGAGTGGTCGAAATCAAGCGGCAATACCAATTGCCGGTGATGAAAGCGGTTGGTGTCGCCGAGGCCGCGGATCTTTCGCGACTGGACCTTTATGCAAGGGTTTGCGATCAGTTGCTTGTTGACGCGAAGCCCCCTAAAGAAACGGCATTACCGGGCGGCAACGGACTGGCCTTTGACTGGCGTCTGATCGCCGAGCGGCGCTGGGTGGTGCCGTGGATGCTGGCAGGCGGGCTGACGGCGGACAATGTCGCCACGGCGGCTCAGCTGACGGGGGCCAAACAGGTCGATGTATCCTCGGGCGTTGAGAAGGCGCCGGGCGTCAAAGATAGCGACAAGATTGCAGCGTTC
>CAYXNM010000239.1:0-2715 GCA_964466385.1 uncultured Rhodobacter sp.
CGCTGAAAGCGCCCCGGCCCAGCGTCTGCCCGTCCGGGCGGGCTGGCGCTTTCGCAGATGTGACGCATCCCACCCCGTTCGTTCGGGCTTTGCCGGGATAAAGTGCCCCGAACCGGCCTTACGGGCGCCACCCCACGGGCAGGCGCTGGGCCGTGCGGGGATGGATTGAACTGGCCAAACCGCAACCTCCCCTTCAGGCCAGTTCTGGTCTTACTCAGCCACATGAAAAGGGTCAACGAACACGGCCGTCGGTTTTAGCCGGACAAACCTGCGCTCAAAACCGCCTTCAGCGCCGCCGGATCGACATCGTCGGCGACAAAAGCCTGGCCGATGCCGCGTGCCAGCACGAAACGCGGTTTGCCGTCCTTCACCTTCTTGTCCTGTGCCATCAGGGCCATCAGCCCATCGGCATCGGGCAGATCGCCGGGAATATCCGCAAGGTCGGTTTTCATGTCCATCGCGCGAAAATGCGCCCGCACGCGGCTTGGGCATTCCTGCGCGCACAATCCCAGAAACTGGGACAGTTCAAACGCCAGAACCGTGCCGATGGCGACACCTTCGCCATGCAGGAGCCGCTCTCCATACCCGGTGGCCGCCTCCAGCGCGTGACCAAACGTGTGGCCAAGGTTAAGAAGCGCACGATCGCCCTGCTCGGTCTCGTCTGCAGCCACGATCGCAGCTTTCATCTCGCATGATTTGCGAATGGCACGGGCGCGCAGATCACGATCACCCGCCGCCAGTCCGGGGCCGTTTTCCTCCAGCCACTCAAAAAAGCCGGCGTCCCCCAGCAAACCGTATTTCGCAACCTCTCCGTAACCGGCAATGAAATCCCGCGCGCGCAGGGTTTCCAGAGCGGCGATATCCGCCAGCACCGCAGAAGGCTGGTAAAACGCGCCGACGAGGTTCTTGCCTTGTGGCGAATTGATGCCGGTCTTGCCCCCGACCGAACTGTCGACCTGCGCCAGCAGCGTCGTCGGGATCTGCACGAACCGCACGCCACGGCGCAAAATGGCCGCGGCAAATCCCGTCAGGTCACCGATCACCCCGCCGCCAAGGGCAATCACAAGATCGCCGCGTTCAATCTTCTGTTCGATCAGCCATTCAACGGTCTGCTGAAGCGACGCCCAGCATTTGGTCCCCTCGCCCGCAGGCAAGGTCAGCGCCGCCCATGACCAGCCCGCGCGATCCAGCGAACCGCTCAGCGGTCCAAGGTAACGGGGGGCGACGTTTTCATCGCTGATGACTGCGACTTTGCGGGCCTTCAGTGTCGCCCCGATTTCCTGGGCGGCATTCGCGATCAACCCGGTTCCGATTCGGATCGGATAGCTGCGCGACCCCAGGTCGACAATTGTGGTATGTGGTTTCATTCAGGCCGTTTCCTTCAAGATGCCGTCAGGATGCCGCAGCAGTTCATCAAGGACTTTTTGCGAGGTGTCGGCGACCGAATAATTCGGGTCGACCGGCACCATGATGCGTGCATTGCGATAATGGGGTTCCCGGTCCTCAAGCAGGCGGAACAGTTCGCGCTTGGGGTCGGGAACCTGCAGAAGCGGTCGCGTGTTCTTGTGGCGCACGCGCGCCCACAGCAATTCACGGTCCGCACGCAGCCAAACCGAAACACCGTGGCGCCCGATCATCGCGCGATTGGACGGCAGCAGGAAAGCCCCGCCGCCGGTGGAAAGAACCGAAGGCGCGTCCTGTAGCAATCGCGAAAGAACAAGCGATTCCTTATCGCGAAAGAAAGCCTCGCCAAACTGTTCGAATATCTCCGTTATTTCCATGTTGGCCGCGTGCTTGATCTCGTCATCGGAATCAAGGAAAGGAACATCAATCAGACGCGCCAGCGCGGTCCCCACGGCGGTCTTCCCGGCCCCCATCATGCCCACCATCACGACCGTTTTTGCAAGTTCATAGCGCGACATTCCGCCGATGCTCCTGTAGTATTGGCCAAAACCGCGTCTGATTGACGTGAAATCATCGGCAAAGCATTATATAGAGGCCACAGGAAAAGCAAACGCCGGGAGCAAGACAAACCCGGCCAACAGCAAAAAGGTGCGTGCGGGCATGGTCAGGCTGATAAAGTGGAGCTTCATTTTGGTATTTTTTGCCCTGATCGGCATTATTGGCTATGCGTTTCTGGGGGATCTGTCAGCGCCCGGACAGGATGTGAGCAAGCGGGTGACCATTGAAGTTCAATAGCCTCATTCTGGTCCTTGCGCTGATCCAGGCAGCCCCCGGAGCAGCGCAGGAGCCCATGTCGGCCATCGACTGGCTGTCAAAATCCGTTCGGGAAAAGCCCGAAACGCCGGCCCCGGACACCGCCCCCGCTGCCGGGGTGGATGTGCAGGAAATCACGGTCACACCGCTTGAAGATATCCGCAAGGACACGGTCGGCTTGCTGCCGTCTTCCGTCAGCGGACTGCCCCATGATTTCTGGAACGGGTCCGATACGCAAACCATTACGTCGCTGATCGCACAGCAACCGACCGACAGCCTGCCGGAAATCCTGTCCCTGCTCTATACGATCCTGCTTGCGGAAATCGACGCGCCGCAAAACGGGGGCGGCCACGCGCAGCTGCTGTTGACCCGTGTCGACAAGTTGCTGGATCTGGGTGCGCTGGATCAGGCCCAGGCGCTCCTGGAACGCGCGGGACCGAACGAGATCGAGATTTTTCGCCGCTGGTTCGATGTCAGCCTGCTGACCGGGCACGAGGG
>CAYXNM010000240.1:0-2712 GCA_964466385.1 uncultured Rhodobacter sp.
TTGATGGATCAAATTATCACGACATTTGAGTTGCCTGGGCGAAATGTGTGGCGCTTGCTGAGGGACTCAAATGTCGCGTTCGATCCACTACCGCGCTTTTTGCCCGAACAGCACCGCCTGTGCTTTCTTGCTGTCTTGAATATTCCCGCGCATCTCTGCGGCGAGGGCGCGGCCGGTCTTGACGCCGGGACGTGCGGCGCAACGCTCCAGCCAGTCGGCCATATGGGGCAGCTTGCCGATGTCCTGTTCCTGCCCTTCCCACAGGCTGGCCCAGCACCAGATCGCAATGTCGGCGATGGAAAAGAAATCACCCGCGACGAAATCCCGTTCGGCAAGCTGCTTGTCGAGGACTCCATAAAGGCGCCCCGTTTCGTTGCGATAACGCTCCTTGGCGTAAGGCAGATCATTGGGGGGATCCATCGCAGGCGCATATTTCAGGAAATGATGCGCCTGGCCCGCCATCGGACCGACGCCTCCCATTTGCCACATCAGCCACTGATCGACCGCCACCCGGTCCCGTTCATTGTGGCCATAAAGTTTCCCGGTCTTGCGCGCCAGGTATTGCAGGATCGCGCCGGATTCAAAAACCGAGATCGGTTTTCCGTCAGGACCGTCGGGGTCGATGATCGCCGGCATCCGATTGTTGGGGGAGATTTTGAGGAAAGCCGGCTCGAACTGCTCGCCCGCGCCGATGTTCACAAGGTTAAGCTGGTAATCCAGCCCCATTTCCGCAAGCGCGATCGAGATTTTCCAGCCATTCGGGGTGGGCCAATAGTAAAGTTCGATGGGTTTTGTCATGTCATTGTCCGCTGTTTTCGACTGACTGCAATATTGGCGCTGCACGCGCCGGGCGCAAGGCCGTGCACATAATCTTGACGAAGCACCGCATTGCGCGTAAATCAGCGCCGTGGCGATTTGTAACCGGATTGTGGGCCACGTAAAATAATTCCACTAAAGAGGTCGCGGAGAGAAACCCCCGATCGCCACGCGGTTCGGGGTTTTTTTGTGCGGCGCACGACAATGGAGCAACGCCATGAGCGAAGACTGGAACACCAAGACGAAACTGGTTCACGCGGGAACCCGCCGCAGCCAGTACGGCGAAGTCAGCGAAGCGATTTTTATGACGCAGGGGTTCGTTTACGAAAGCGCTGAACAGGCCGAAGCGCGGTTTCTAACATTGGGCGAGGACGAATTCATTTATGCGCGATACGGCAATCCGACGGTGCGCATGTTCGAAGAGCGCATCGCCGCGCTTGAAGGGGCCGAGGATGCCTTTGCGACGGCGTCGGGCATGGCGGCGGTCAACGGGGCGTTGTTTTCCGCACTCAGGGCCGGGGATCACGTGGTCGCCGCGCGGGCCCTGTTCGGGTCGTGCCTGTTCATCACCGAAAACCTCCTGCGCCGGTTCGGGGTTGAGGTCACATTCGTCGATGGAACCGACATTGACCAGTGGCGCGCCGCGGTGCGCGGCGAGACGAAAATCTGCTTTGTCGAATCGATTTCCAATCCGACGCTTCAAGTGATTGATATCGCCGCCGTCGCGGCCATTGCGCACGAAAACGGCGCCTTGCTTCTGGTCGACAATGTGTTTGCAACACCGGTCTTTCAAGACACGCTCGGATTGGGCGCGGATGTGGTGATTTACTCGGCGACCAAACATATCGACGGGCAGGGGCGGTGTCTGGGCGGTGTCGTTCTGGGAAGCCGCGCGTTTATCCGCGAAACACTCGAACCCTATCTCAAACATACCGGCGGGGCCTTGAGCCCGTTTAATGCGTGGGTCCTGCTCAAAGGCATGGAAACGCTGGAACTGAGGTGCAACGCGCAGGCGGATACGGCGCTGATGCTGGCAAAGGCCTTGCAGGGGCACGAAAAAATTGAGCAGGTGCTGTATCCGTTCCTGAAGGACCATCCGCAGGCCGAACTGGCGCGCGCGCAGATGACGAGGGGTGGTACGGTCTTTTCGCTGGACATCAAGGGGGAGAAGGCCGGTGCGTTCCGGTTCCTCAACGCGCTGGGGATCGCCCGGATTTCCAACAACCTCGGGGACGCCAAATCTCTGGTGACCCATCCCGCGACGACGACGCATCAGCGCCTGTCGCCCGCGCAACGTTCCGAGTTGGGAATCACCGACGGGCTGGTCCGTTATTCGGTCGGGCTGGAAGATGACGAGGATCTGCGACAAGACATCATGGGCGCTTTGGCCGCGGTATAGCAACTAAGGGTTGTGGTGTTTACAGATTAATAACCTTTTAGTAAGGTTGATCGCGGGGTGTTTCCGAAACCACACCAAAAGGGGTCGCATTTGGCACTGGAATTCAAAGCAATTCATCGCCAGATATGCGCATGAAACGGTGAAACCGAAGGGAAGAAATCATGAATATTCATGACCCGGCCATTGAAACCGAACGCGATGACAGCATTTTCGTCATTCGTCCAACCCGCGCGCAGGCCGAAGAAGCCGTGCGGACTTTGCTCAGATGGGCAGGGGATGACCCCACCCGCGAAGGGCTTCTTGATACCCCGGCGCGCGTGACAAAAGCTTACGGCGACTGGTTCAGGGGGTACACCGAAGACCCCGAAGCGATGCTTCAGCGCACGTTTGAGGAGGTTGAGGGGTACGACGAGTTGGTGGTGCTGCGCGATATCCGGTACGAAAGCTATTGCGAACATCACATGGCCCCGATCATCGGCAAGGCGCATGTGGGGTAT
>CAYXNM010000241.1:0-2704 GCA_964466385.1 uncultured Rhodobacter sp.
CGACGCGGCGCGACCACCGCGTGGCTCGTAAAGAGGTCCGGTGTGACGGCAGGTGAACACGAGGCGATCCCGCTGCCAGGAAAAAAGCGCATGAAGCGCAGCCCGGGGTTTTGGCCGCCGCCTCCGGCGGGGATATTTGGGCCACAAAGACCCTTGGGCGTTTCAAGCCAGCGAAGCCTGTGAACCCCGTTCGCGGTAAGGGGTGGTATTATAGTGCGCGCGATAGCATTTGGAGAAATGTGAGGGCGAGGCGAAACCACAGGCCAGGGCGACGTTGATCACGCTCATGTCGGTTTGCATCAACAGGTTGCGGGCTTTTTGCAGGCGCAGTTCCATATAATACCGCTTGGGTGAGCGGTTGAGGTAGCGGCGGAACAGGCGTTCCAGTTGCCGCGTGGACATGGCCACATCCTGTGCCAGCGACGAGGGCGATACCGGGTCTTCGATATTGGCTTCCATCATCTGGATGACGGTCGACAACTTGGGGTGGCGTACCCCGATCCGTGTCGGGATCGACAGGCGCTGTTCGTCGCGGTCGGTGCGGATTGACGTGTAGATCAACTGGTCCGCCACCGTGTTTGCCAGTTCCTGCCCGTGGTCGCTTGCGATCACGTTCAGCATCAGATCGAGCGACGACATGCCGCCGGCCGAAGTGTATCGGTTGCCGTCAACGACATAGATGGATTTGGTCAGTTCGACTTCCGGGAACTCTTCTTCGAAACTGTCGTGGTTTTCCCAGTGGATCGTACATTTCCTGCCGTCAAGAAGACCGGCCGTGGCCAGCGTGTACGCCCCGGTGCACAGCCCGCCGACACGTACGCCTTTGCGCGCTTCGCGCCGCAGCCAGTTCAGCGCGGGTCTGGTCGTGGCTTCCTTGATCTTGACCCCGCCGCAAACCAGGATGGTATCGCTGCGGTTGGTGGAATCAAATCCCCGGTCAACGCGGAACTGGACACCATTGGAGGCGGTCGCGGAGTCGCCGTTTTCGCTGGCCAGCGACCAGGTGTATACGTCCCGCCCGTTCATCCGGTTGGCGATGCGCAAAGGTTCGATCGCGGCCGTGAAGGACGCCAGCGAGAAATTCTTCAGCAATAGAAATACGAAATGCCGAATGTCGAGGTCACCAGAAGCGGGCATATGCGGTTTTGTCCTTGCGCCGGCGAAATGCCCCTTGGGGAATCGCACCGGATTGCCAAACTTCAAAAAGCCAGAGCAGAGGATGGAGGCCGGATCAAGCGCAAAAATCCGGGTGAGTCCGGAAAACCGTTGAAATTCGACCGATCAATACTGGCCAAGACGCCCCTGTTTACCTATAACCGCGCGGTCAAACAACAAGCGTACCGGAGAAATCAGAATGACGCGGGCATGGGACAAATCGGACTGGCGCAGCAAACCGCGCGTCCAGATGCCAAGTTACACCGATCCGGATGCGCTGAAGCGCGTCGAGGGGCAACTGGCGAATTACCCTCCGCTGGTTTTCGCGGGCGAGGCACGGCGATTGCGCGACCAGCTTGGTGATGTGGCCCAGGGACGGGCTTTCCTGTTGCAAGGTGGGGATTGCGCGGAAAGTTTCGGCGAGTTTTCAGCCGACTCGATCCGCGATACGTTCCGTGTCATGCTGCAGATGGCGGTCGTTCTGACCTTCGCGGCCAAGTGCCCGGTGGTCAAGGTCGGCCGGATGGCCGGGCAGTTTGCCAAACCGCGCTCGGCCGATACCGAAACCGTCGATGGCGTGGAATTGCCCAGCTACCGCGGTGATATCATTAACGACATCGCGTTCACGCCCGAGGCAAGAGTCCCCAACGCGCAGCGCATGTTGCAGGCCTATACGCAGGCCGCGGCTTCGCTGAACCTTCTGCGGGCCTTCAGCCAGGGGGGGTATGCGGATATCCACCACGTCCATTCCTGGACGCTCGGGTTTGCGCGCGATGCCAAGGCGACGGACAAATACCGCGATCTGGCGGCGCGCATTTCGGATGCGCTGGATTTCATGACGGCTGCGGGGGTCAACGGCGGGACATCAAAAACGTTGAAGTCCGTTGATTTTTACACCAGCCACGAAGCGTTGTTGCTGGAATACGAGGAAGCTCTTTGCCGGATCGACAGCACAACAGGCGTTCCCGTTGCCGGGTCGGGGCATATGATCTGGATCGGGGACCGCACGCGGCAGCCGGACGGCGCACATGTCGAGTTTTGCAAAGGCGTTCAGAACCCGATCGGTCTGAAATGCGGGCCGTCAATCTCGACCAGTGATCTCAAACGACTGGCCCAAACGCTGAACCCGGAAAACGAACCGGGGCGGCTGACGCTGATCAACCGGTTCGGGGCGGGGAATGTGGGCGATCACATGCCCAAGCTTATTCGCGCGGTTCAGGAAGAGGGCCTGAACGTCGTCTGGTCCTGCGATCCCATGCACGGCAATACGATCAAGGCGGCCTCGGGCTACAAGACCCGACCATTTGACAGCGTTTTGCGCGAAGTGCGCGAGTTTTTCGACATTCACAAGGCGGAAGGCACGTATCCCGGTGGTGTGCATTTTGAAATGACCGGCAAGGACGTGACCGAATGCACCGGCGGCGTTCGCGCGGTCACGGACGAGGATCTTTCCAGCCGCTATCACACCGCGTGCGATCCCCGGTTGAATGCGAGCCAGGCGCTGGAACTGGCGTTTCTGGTTTCCGAGGAACTGGCTGCGCGCGTGAAG
>CAYXNM010000242.1:0-2627 GCA_964466385.1 uncultured Rhodobacter sp.
TGCCCGCTCGCACCCTTTCGCGCCAAAACGTGAAATTCCCCGCAGCAACGATGATCACCGCCCCGATCGCCACATTCGCACGGATTGTTTCGTCAAAAAACAGAACGCCGATGATGCTGACGAATACAAGTTGAAGGTAGGCGAACGGCTGAACGGCACTTGCCTCGGCCACCTCCAGGCATTTGATCAGCAGAAAGTGGCTGGTCACGCCGGTAATGGACAGGGCCAGCATCCAGACATAATCCGGGGCGGTCATGGGTTGCCAGAACCAGACGCCGATCACCGTCATCATCACGGCACCTGATACGCCGGTCCAGAAAAAGCTGGTCATGGCTGAATCCTGACGCGCGACATACCGCGTCAGCAAACCGTAGGCCGCAAACATCAGCGCGGCAGTGACCGCGATCAGCGACGCCGGTGAAAATACGGTTCCACCGGGCCTGAGAACGATCATCATCCCGACAAATCCCGCCCCGATCGCGATCCAGCGCCGCCAGCCCACATTCTCGCCCAGAAACGGCCCGGCAAGGGCGGCGACCATCAAGGGGTAAGACGCAAATATGGCGTGTGTTTCGACCAGGCCCAGAAAGACAAAGGCCAGCACGGCGACGCAGATTTCAGACGCCAGCAACAGCCCGCGCAATACCTGTAGTCCGACCTGGCGTGTGCGGACGGTTGCGCGGATTCCTCCGCTTTGCCGCGCGGCCAGTGCGGTCGCAAGCAATGCAAAGAACCAGTAGCGGATCATGACCACCATCATCACGTTGTACGTTTCTGCCAGGTGCCGCGATATGCCGTCCTGAATGGCGAATACGAATGTCGTGGCAATCATCAGGATCACGCCAAGGCGCGTGTTATTCTGCGCCATCCCGACCCCGCAATACACCTGCACTCATATGCCGTTTGCCACCGAAACCTCGCCGCCGGCGCACATCAAAACCCGCCGCGCTCAGTTTTCGACGCACATGCCCTGCGGCTGAATAGGTCGCAAATGTTCCGTTTGTCGCGGTGACGACGCCGACACGGGTCAACAGCGTTTCGTCCCAAAGCTCCGGGTTTTTTGACGGCGAGAACCCGTCCAGAAACCACGCATCCACCGGTCCGCGCAGGGTCTGAACGGTTTGGCGAGCGTCTCCGGGGATGATTTCCAGGTTCATTTGATCCAGTGCCAGTTGCCGGCAGGGTTCCTTGACGGGCCAGGCGATCCTGAGAGCATCCACGAGCGGACGAAGCGCGTCAAACACGGACAAGGCCCGGAACATTTCATCGGGGCGCATCGGAAAGGCCTCAAAGCTGGTATAGCGCAGCGCGCCTGTCTGCCCGCTTTCGCGCCATGCCTGCCACGCCGCAATCATGTTCAGCCCCGTTCCGAAACCCAGTTCGGCAATATGAAATCCCGGCCTGAAACGACCCGGCAAGCCGTTGCCTGCCAGAAAAACGTGCCGCGTTTCCTCAAGCCCGCCTTGTTGCGAAAAATATGGGTCGTCGAAACGGGTCGCGACCGGAACAGAACCGGCACGCCACGAAATCTCAGCGAATTGATGCTGGCCGTTCAACATGATTTACCTTAGAGCGAATGGACGCAATTCTGCGGACCATGGGACAGACCGGACCAATTGGCAATGGCGAAAATCGACGTCTTCGGTGGTGGAATATTCGGGCTGACCATCGCCTATTGCTGCCAGAAACGCGGGGCGGATGTTCGCCTGATCGACCCGCGCGGCATCGCATCTGGCGCAAGCGGAGGCCTTGTCGGTGCGATGGCCCCCCACACGCCGGACAACTGGAACGACAAGAAGCAGTTTCAGTTTGAAAGCCTTGCGCGCAGCCCGGCCTTCTGGTCCGAGGTGGACGCCACAAGCGAGCTTTCCAGCGGATATGCGCGCACCGGGCGTCTTGTGGCGATCGAGGATGAACGATCGCTTGAACTGGCGAATGCGCGCGTCACATCCGCGCGTCGGTTCTGGGGAACGATGGCAGACTGGACGGTGGTAAAACCGGTTGCCTACGGACAGTGGGCCCCTCAAAGCGGCACCGGGTTTGTGTCGTTTGATACACTTTCGGCCCGGATCTCCCCGCCAGACGCCTGCCGCAGTCTGGCCTGTGCGTTTGAAAAGCTCGGCGGATGCATCGCTGTGGAGACGGCGGCCAAACGTCAGCCCGACGCGCGGGTTCTGGCCACGGGATACCAGGGGCTTGCCGACCTGTCGCGCGATCTGGGACGCGAGATCGGCACCGGGCAAAAAGGACAGGCCGCCCTGCTGGATTTCGACGCGCGCGACCTGCCGCATGTTTTTGCGCAAGGACTGCATTTCGTGCCACACGAAAACGGCACGACCGGCGTCGGGTCGACCAGCGAAACGGACTGGACCCAGCCTGGTGAAACCGATCAGGCGCTGGAAGATCTGATTGAAAAAGCGCGACGGGTGCTGCCATGCCTGGATAAAGCGCCGGTCCTGCAACGCCGCGCCGGCATTCGCCCGCGTGCGCGCAAAAGAACGCCACTGTTGGGGGCGCATCCGTCCAAGAGCCGAACGTTCATCGCAAATGGTGGGTTCAAGATCGGCTTTGGCGTATCCGTCAGGGTTGGCGAGGTGATGGCCGATCTGGTTCTTGACGGCAGGAAC
>CAYXNM010000243.1:0-2588 GCA_964466385.1 uncultured Rhodobacter sp.
AATCTGGAGCAAAATTCTTTTTCAGATTGATTCAAACTGAAACGATTTTGGTCTAAGGTTGGGGTGCATCCATCCTGACGCCACGTCGCCCGGCAAGATCGACGAAATACTGCCACGCCACGCGACCAGAGCGTGCACCGCGCGTCTGTTGCCACTCGATCGCCTCGGCGCGCAGGGTGGCGTCGTCAATCGCAACGCCGTAGGCATCGCAATAACGCCGGATCATGGTCAGATACTGGTCCTGATCGCAAGGATGGAACCCCAACCACAGGCCGAACCTGTCCGACAGGGAAACCTTTTCCTCGACCGCTTCGCTTGGATTGATCGCGGTGGAGCGTTCGTTTTCGATCATGTCGCGCGGCATCAGGTGACGCCGGTTCGAAGTGGCGTAAAAGACGACGTTTTCAGGCCGCCCTTCGATCCCGCCATCCAGCACCGCCTTGAGCGATTTGTAATGGCTGTCGTCATGTCCGAATGAAAGATCGTCGCAAAACAACAGGAACCGCGCGCCTGCATCGCGAAGGATATTCAGCAGCCGCCCGATCGAGGGCAAATCCTCGCGCTGGACCTCGATCAGTTTCAAGGTTCCGGTTTCGCCCAGAACGGCCGCGTGGACCGCCTTCACCAGCGAGGACTTGCCCATGCCCCGCGCGCCCCACAACAGGACATTGTTCGCCGGCAGCCCACGGGCGAATTGTCGGGTGTTTTCCAGCAGAATATCGCGCGCGCGATCGATCCCCACCAGCAGGGGCAAGGCGACGCGGTTCACATTGGCCACGGGTTCCAGCCGGTCGGGCGACACGTGCCACACGAACGCGTGCGCATTGGAGAAATCAGGCGGGTTCTGTGCGGGCGGGCTGATGCGCTCCAGCGCCTCGGCGATCCGTCTGAGGGCCTCGTCGCTCACGGGTCGTCCGATTGAGACGCTTCATTTTCATCCGGTGCATCTTCGTCGTCGTCCCATAATCCTTCGGCGCGCAGCTTTTCCTCGCGTTGCTTTTCAACCCGCGTCACCAGATGGATCGATATTTCATAAAGACCATAGACAACGACAAAAAGAATGATCTGCGTAATGACATCGGGCGGCGTGACCACGGCGGCAAGCACCAGTATGCCGACCACCGCATATTTTCGAACGCCTTTCAGCCCCTCGGCGGACACAAGCCCCGCTTTTCCAAGCAGGGTCAGCAGGACCGGCAACTGAAAGCACAGGCCAAAGGCCACGATGAATTTGATCGTCAGGGACAGATACGCCTCTGCCGAGCCCTGGAAAATGACGCTCGGAACTGTCGCGCCACCATCCGCAATGATCTCGCCCCCCGACCCGATCTGCTGGAAGCCCAGGAAAAAGTTGAACGCAAGCGGCGTGACCACATAAAACGCGAACGCCGCCCCCAGCAGGAACATGAACGGCGAGGCCACAAGGAAGGGCATGAACGCACCCTTTTCGTTCTTGTAAAGGCCCGGCGCCACGAAACGCCACAGTTGTGTCGCGATGTAGGGAAACGCCAGGATGAACCCGCCAAGCAGCGAAATCTTGATCGCGACGAAAAAACCTTCCTGTGCCTTGATGAAGATCAGCTGGCACTCCTGCCCGCGATCCGCAAGCACCGAACACAAGGGAGAGGTCAGAAAATTGAAGATCGGCTCGGCGACGGAAAAACTGATGATCATGCCGATGATGAACGCCACGGCTGAATGGATCAGCCGCGTGCGCAGCTCCGTCAGATGTTCGATCAGCGGCGCGGCCGAGCTTTCAACGTCATCGCTGCTCATGGTTTCGCTTTCGCCTTAGGTTTCGTCGCGGCTTTGGCTTTGGGTTTGGGTTTGGCCTTGGCCGCAGGGGCCGCTTTCCCGGGTGCGGGTTTCTTGGCCGGGGGCTTCTTCGCGGCCTTTTTGGGAGACGCTGGTTTCTTCGCCTCCGGCGCCGTCTCTGCGGGTTCCTTTTTCGCGGCTTTGCGTGCCTGGGCACTTTTCAGGGCCGCCACGCGGCGGTCGGACCGCTTCTTGGCAAGCTCTTTGGTGTGCGCGCCCGCGTTGGCGATCTTCTCGGACACATCATCCTTCTTTGCGTCCGAGGACGGGTCCAGGCCGCTCTTCGCGAAATCCCTGGCGGCTTGTTCGACACCATCAAGACCCAGATTGCTGACGGATGTCGCTTTCCTGAGGTCCGCCTGCAATTCCGAAACCCCCGCCTCTTCGGCGGCATCTTCCATGGAGCGTTGAAATTCCCGTGCCATCGAGCGCGCCTTGGCGGTGAATTTGCCCAGTTGACGGAACATTCCCGGCAAATCCTTGGGGCCGACGACGATCAACGCGACAACGCCAATCACCAAAAGCTCGGTCCAGCCTAAATCAAACATGATCGTCGGGTCCTTGGATCACAAAGATCAGGTCTTTTCTTTTTCGCCTTCGGGCGTGACGTCAACCGCCTCTTCGGCGGCGGCGGCTTCGATCTCGGCCTTGCCGTCGCTCACGCCTTTCTTGAAGGACGTGATGCCCTTGCCGACCTCACCCATCAGGGATGAAATCTTGCCGCGTCCAAAAAGAACCAGCACCACGACGGCGATAAGTAAAATGCCCGGCAA
>CAYXNM010000244.1:0-2587 GCA_964466385.1 uncultured Rhodobacter sp.
GGGCTTTTCGCTGCTGGCAGGCGCGGCACAGCTTTGGCTGGCGGATATGGCGCTGATCGGGATCGATGGGGCCAGCCGGACGTGGGGTCTGACGGCCGTGTTGCTGGGGGTCGCCGGGCTCTACCAGTTTTCGGGTGCCAAGGATTCCTGCCTGACGCAATGCCGCGCGCCCATGACGTTTTTCATGGCGCATTGGTCGCCGGGCGTGTCCGGGGCCGCGCGTATGGGCCTGCGTCTTGGCCTGATCTGTCTTGGGTGCTGCTGGGCGCTGATGGCGCTTGCCTTCGTGGGCGGCACCATGAACCTTTTGTGGATGGGGCTGGCGACGGTATTGATGGTGGTGGAAAAACTGCCTGATATCGGCCGTTATGTGACCCGCCCACTTGGGGTTGTGTTGTTGGGGGCCGCCTTTGGGTCTGCCCTTTTGTCATTGGAACTATTCTGAAAAAAAGGAGCCGGAACATGGCTGATACGAAAGAGAAAAAACCGGCAACGCGGATCAAGGCGCCCGGCAAGATCGACAGCCGGATGGCGGGTGCGCGCAGTGACGAGGGCCTGACCCCATGGGCCATCAAGGGCGAGCTGATCCTGAACTGCAACTGCACGGTCTTTTGTCCCTGCGTCGTTTCGCTGGGCGATCATCCGCCGACCGAGGGCCATTGCCAGACATGGGGTGCCGTGCGCATCGACGAGGGCCATTACGGGGCCGAGGATCTGTCTGGCATCAATATCGGTCTCTTGATCGAAATTCCCGGCAAGATGGCGCGGGGCAACTGGAAAACCGCGCTCTTTATCGATGATCGGGCCAGCCACGCGGCCTTTGACGGGATTTGCCAGATTTTCACGGGCAAGGCCAAAGGCACGACGGGCCTTTTCAAGGTTCTGGTCGGCGAGGTTCTGGGGGCCGAGCGCCAGCCGGTTTCATACGAGACCGAAGGCAAAGAGCGTCACATCACCGTTGGTCGGAAAATCGAAGGCGTTGTGTTCCCGGTCGGGGGCAAAAACCCTGATGAAGACCTGATGATCAGGAACTCGAAATACTGGATGGGCCCGGATATTACGGTTGCGACGGCAAGCAAGGGGAAACTGCGCGCCTATGGCCGCGTCTGGGATTTTGACGGTCGCTCGGCAGAGATTTGCCAGATCGACTGGCATGGTCCGCGCTGAACGCAAAAGGCAGAGCACGACATGAGCGTTATCACGCCTTCGCGCCGCGTGCGCAAAACGCCGTTTACACCGGGGGTCGAGGCCGCCGGTGTCAAGGGCTACACCGTCTATAACCATACGCTGCTGGCCACTTTTTTTGAAAGTGTCGAGGCGGATTGTGCGCATCTGAAAAAGAACGTGCAGGTCTGGGATGTGTCTTGTGAACGGCAGGTCTCGATCCAGGGGCCGGACGCCTTGCGCCTGATGAAAATGATGAGCCCGCGTGACATGGACCGGATGGCTGCGGATCAGTGCTATTATGTGCCGATCGTGGATCAGAACGGCGGCATGCTGAACGATCCCGTCGCGATCCGGCTTGCCGAGGATCATTTCTGGTTGTCGCTGGCCGACAGCGACGTTTTGCAATGGGCCTTGGGGCTGTCGGTTGCGCTGGGTCTGGATGTGACGATTGACGAACCGGACGTTTCGCCGTTGGCCGTGCAAGGCCCGAAAGCCGAAGATCTGATGGTGCGGGTTTTTGGCGACAGCGTGCGCGACATCCGCTTTTTCCGCTACAAACGGCTGGCCTTTGAGGGGCATGATTTCGTCGTTGCACGATCGGGCTGGTCCAAGCAGGGCGGGTTCGAGATTTATGTCGACGACAGCGCTCTTGGCATGCCGCTTTGGGATACGTTGTTTGCGAACGGGCAGGACCTTGGCGTCCGTGCCGGTTGTCCCAACAATATCGAGCGGATCGAAAGCGGGTTGTTGTCCTATGGGTCGGACATGCGGCAGGAAAACACGCCTTATGAATGTGGTCTTGGCAAATTCTGCAATTCGCCAGAGCCGTTCATCGGGCACGAGGCACTGGCGCGCGAGGCCGCCAATGGTCCCAAGCGCATGATCAGGCCGCTTGCGATTGAAGGTGAAAGCATCGGTCGCTGCACCGGGGTCTGGCCGCTTTATGCAGGGGACAAGCGCGTGGGGCAGGTTGCCTCGGCTGTGTGGTCCCCGGATTTTGCGACGAACGTCGCGATCGGCATGATTGATCGCGGCCATGATGCGGCGGGCAATGTCCTGCGGATTGAAACCGAACATGGTGTTCGCACGGCTTGCGTGCAACAAACATTCTGGAATTAAGGAGAAACGATATGAGCTTTCAGGCACTTGTGGTTGACAAGGACGAAGACGGCAAGACAAGCGCGGCGGTCAAAACGCTGACAACCGGCGATCTGCCGCAATCGGACGTGACCGTGGCGGTTGAATATTCGACGGTGAACTACAAGGACGGGCTGTGCCTGTCGCCCGGCGGAGGCGGCCTTGTGCGCAACTACCCGCACGTGCCGGGGATCGATTTTGCAGGAACGGTCGAAAGCTCGAACGACGAGCGGTACAAGCCCGGCGACAAGGTTGTTCTGACCGGCTGGCGTGTGGGCGAGGC
>CAYXNM010000245.1:0-2557 GCA_964466385.1 uncultured Rhodobacter sp.
GGCATCGGCATCGGCATCATGCACGCGGTCATGGACCACATCATGCCCTATATGCATGAGCGCAAGCAATTCGGCCAACCGATCGGGAATTTCCAGCTGATGCAGGGGAAGATCGCCGATATCTATGCGGCGATGAATTCGTGCCGTGCTTATGTCTACGCGGTCGCCTCCAGCTGTGATCGTGGCGAGGTCACGCGTCAGGACGCCGCTGCCTGCGTGCTGATCGGCGCGGAAAAGGCGATGGAGGTCGCCGTGCAGGGCGTTCAGGCCATGGGGGGCGCGGGCTATCTCAACGACAGCCCCCTCAGCCGGATCATGCGCGATGCCAAATTGATGGAGATTGGCGCAGGTACCAGTGAAATCCGACGCATGTTATGCGGCCGGGAATTGATGAAAATAACCGAATAAGGAGAAGTCATGCGAATCTTGTTTTTTATCTTGTCGGGAATGTTCCTTGGAACGGCCGTCCCGGCACAGGATCTTGTTTTCGATGCCGATCACACGGCGACGTGCCTGACGGCGGGGGAGTCCCGCGATGCAAAGCTTGCCTGTGTCGGGGTCTCTGCAAATGCCTGCATGGAGGATACCCCCGGCGGGTTTTCCACTGTGGGCATGGGCGGGTGCATCAGCCGCGAACTTGACTGGTGGGACGCGCGCCTGAATGCGTCTTACAAAACGCTGATGAAACGGGAAAAAGCCGATGATCTTGAGTTTGGCGCCGGTCAGGGCGGCGTGCCGTCCAAGGCCGCGGCTCTGCGCGCAATGCAGCGTGCCTGGGTCCCGTTTCGCGATGCGTCCTGTGCTTATGAATATTCGAAATGGGGTGGGGGAACGGGCGGAAGTCCGGCCGCAGCGGGCTGCCTGCTGGACATGACCGCGCGCCAGACGCTTGATCTTGAATCAAGCGCGCAGAATTACTGACGAATTCAACGGAGGTTGGGAGCGAAGATTGGCGAAACTGACCAGCAACGCCGCGCCGGGTTCACAGGCGTTCAAAAGCAACATGGCGGCCCACGCAGCCCTGCTTGGGGATATTCGCCATGCAGCCGAGACGGCCGCACAGGGCGGCAGCCAAAAAGCGCGTGAACGCCATCTTGCGCGTGGCAAGATGCTGCCGCGCGACCGGGTGGCGAACCTGCTCGATCCGGGCGCGCCCTTCCTTGAAATCGGCGCAACGGCCGCGCATGGCATGTATGACGGGGCCGCCCCGGGTGCGGGTGTCATCGCCGGGATCGGGCGCGTGCACGGCCTCGAGGTGATGGTCGTCTGCAACGACGCCACGGTCAAGGGCGGCACCTATTTTCCCATGACGGTCAAGAAACACCTGCGCGCGCAAGAGATCGCCGCCGAAAACAACCTGCCCTGCATCTATCTCGTGGACAGCGGCGGTGCCAACCTGCCCAACCAGGACGAGGTTTTCCCCGATCGCGATCACTTCGGCCGGATTTTCTACAATCAGGCGAATATGAGCGCGCGGGGCATTCCCCAGATCGCCGTCGTCATGGGGTCTTGTACGGCAGGGGGGGCCTATGTCCCGGCCATGTCCGACGTCACGATCATCGTGCGCCAACAGGGCACCATTTTTCTGGCCGGCCCGCCGCTGGTCAGGGCCGCAACGGGCGAGGTGGTCAGTGCCGAGGATCTGGGCGGGGGTGATGTCCACACGCGCCTTTCGGGTGTTGCGGATTATCTGGCCGAGGACGACCCCCACGCGCTGGCGCTGGCGCGTCGCGCGGTCGCAGCGCTCAATCTCACCAAGACGGTCAGAACGGCGCTACGCACCCCGGCGCTGCCCGCCTATGATCCCGCCGAGATCCCCGGCATCGTTCCGACGGACCCGCGCACGCCTTATGACATCCGCGAAGTCATCGCGCGTCTTGTTGACGAATCCCGTTTTGACGAATTCAAATCGCTGTTTGGCGAAACGCTTGTCTGCGGTTTTGCCCATATCAACGGCATTCCGACTGGGATCATCGGCAACAACGGCGTCTTGTTTTCCGAAAGCGCGCAAAAAGGCGCGCATTTCGTCGAGCTGTGCAGCCAGCGTCGTATTCCCTTGATATTCCTCCAGAACATTACCGGATTCATGGTTGGCCGGAAATATGAGAATGAAGGCATTGCCCGTCATGGTGCAAAGATGGTGACGGCGGTCGCGACGACGCAGGTCCCCAAGATCACGCTGATCGTCGGGGGTTCGAACGGCGCGGGGAATTATGGCATGTCCGGACGGTCCTATTCCCCTCGGTTCCTGTGGACATGGCCCAACAGCCGGATTTCGGTGATGGGGGGGGAACAGGCCGCCGGTGTTCTTGCCACCGTCAAACGCGATGCGATCGAGCGCGCGGGCAATACATGGTCCGCCGAAGACGAAGCCGCGTTCAAACGTCCAACGCTGGACATGTTTGCCCGTCAAAGCCATCCGCTCTATGCCAGCGCGCGCCTGTGGGACGATGGGGTGATCGACCCGACAAAATCGCGCGATGTCCTTGCCCTCAGCCTGTCCGCAGCGCTGTGCGCCCCCATCAGGGAAACACGCTTCGGCGTGTTCAGGATGTGA
>CAYXNM010000246.1:0-2554 GCA_964466385.1 uncultured Rhodobacter sp.
CCGGAAAGGCCGAGCGTTTCAACAGCTCTTGCCCCATGCCGCCGTCAAGAAGGGTGATCTTGGTCATGAAAATTCTCCTTGTCGCTGGAAGCAAAGGGCAGCGCCCGACCTCCCCCCGGAGGGCGCTTAACGCCCTCCAAGGTCGGGCGCTGCCCTATGTTTTTGTGCACCGCTTTCACGCCCGCACCCTTTCGTTTTTCGGGTCCCAAAGCGGTTGATCCTCTTGCACGACAGCGGGGCAACGCTCGCCATAAATTTCAACCTCGACCTTGGTGCCCGCAACAGCCAGCTCGGCCTTCAACATCCCCAGCGCGATCGAGGCATTCACCCGATACCCCCAGGCCCCCGACGTGGTTTCCCCGACAACTTTGCCGTCGTGCCAGATCGTTGACATGTAAGGAGCATCAGACTCACCCGCCTGAACGATCAACGTCACAAACCGTTTTTTCACGCCCTGCTGCTTTTCGTTCTGAATTGCAGCCTTGCCCACAAAATCCTGCGGTTTGTCGAGCCGGACGAACCGCTCCAACCCGCCTTCCAGAATGGAATAATCGGTCGAAAGATCACCCTTCCATGCGCGATACCCCTTTTCGATGCGCAAGCTGTCCAGCGCCCACATCCCAAAAGGCTTAAGACCAAATTCGGCCCCTGCGGCCATCACGATGTCATAAACCGCCGCCGTGTCAGCGCTTTTCGTGTGGATTTCCCAACCCAGTTCACCCGCAAAACTGACCCTGACAAGTTGCACCCAAGTGTCACCGATTTTCGCGGACTGGTGCGTCAGCCAAGGCAGAGACAAATCAGCGTCTGAAATTTTCGACAGGATTTCACGGGTTTTGGGACCAGTGAAAATCTGAGTCATAAACTCAGCCGTGACATTCTTGACGTCTATGGCGCTTCCTTCGGGCAGACGCGCTTTGACAAGTTCCAAGTCATGCCACTCGGCCCCGCCTGCGGTGATCAGGAAAAAGAAATCTTCCTTCATCCGCATCACCGACATTTCCGTCAGAATACGGCCGCGATGGTCAGAAACGTAAATCAGACCGATCCGGCCGATTTTGGGAATGCCGCCAACGCAAAACCCGCGCAGCCATTCGTCGGCCCCGGCGCCCTCGACCCGGTAACGAGAAAATCCCGGCAGGTCCAATATGCCCGCTGCGTCGCGTACAGCTTCGCATTCTTCGCGGATGCGATCCTGCCACGGCCCGGCGCGGTTCCATGTCTGCGTTGCCTCCTCCGAGGTATCGTCGCCGTCTTTGGCAAACCAGTTGGCGCGCTCCCACCCGTTATAGGCCCCCATCTGTCCGCCAGCTGCGCGAATGCGGTCGTCAATCGGCGACAGCTTACGGTCCTTGCCCGCGGGCCAGCGGTGGTGCGGAAAGTGCATGGCATATTCATGCGCATAAATCTGCTTGCCGTTTTCGATGCAATAATCGTGATCCGTGTAATCGGTGAACCGGCGCGGATCGCAGGACCACATGTCCCATTCGGTCTGCCCTTCGGTGATCCATTCAGCCAGAACCTTGCCAGCCCCGCCACCTTGGGCGATGCCAAAGGTAAAGACACATGCCTCAAACGCGTTGGGAACGCCGGGCATGGGGCCAATCAGCGGGTTGCCGTCGGGTGCATAGGGGATCGGGCCGTTGATGACTTTGGATATTCCGGCCTGTCCCAGCAGAGGCACGCGGGCCATGGCATCCTCGATATACCACTCCAACCGGTCAAGATCGTCGGGATAAAGCTGAAACGAGAAATCCTCGGGCATGGGATCATCGGGTTTGACCCAATGGGCGCGGCAGCCCTTTTCATAAGGGCCAAGATTAAGCCCGTTCTTTTCCTGCCTGAGGTAATAGGACGTGTCCACATCGCGCAACAGCGGCAGTTTCTTGCCCGTCTCCTTTGACCACGCGTCGATCTCGGGGATTTCGTCGCTTAACATATATTGGTGGCTCATCACCATCATGGGCACCGTGCGCCCGCCATAGGGTTTGAACCATTCCCCCACGCGTTGGGCGTAATAGCCTGCGGCATTCACAACGTATTCACACCGGATATCGCCCTTTTCGGTGTGCACGATCCATTCACCATTTTCCCGGCTGACGCCCGTTGCCGGGTTGAACCGCAGGATGCGCGCGCCCATGTCGCGGGCCCCTTTTGCCAGCGCTTGCGTCAATTGCGCAGGATCGATGTCGCCATCTGCCGGATCATAAAGCGAGCCTTCCAGATCGTGTGTCTCAAGGAACGGATAGCGGTCTTTTGTTTCGTTGGGCGACAGGATCTCGATCGGCATGCCCTGATAAATCCCCATGCCACGGGCGCGCTGAAATTCCTGCATCCGTTCCTTGGAATGCGCCAGCCGGACGGACCCCGTAACATGATAATTCATGGGATAATCAACAGCCTTGGCAAGGCCAGCATAAAGCTCGGTCGAATAGCGCTGCATGTTCATGATCGACCAGCTTGTCGAAAACGTCGGCACGTTCCCGGCCGCATGCCAGGTCGAGCCCGCCGTCAGTTCATTCTTTTCCAAAAGAACGCAATCGGTCCAGCCTGC
>CAYXNM010000247.1:0-2525 GCA_964466385.1 uncultured Rhodobacter sp.
TGGTGGAGCCAAGGGGGGTCGAACCCCTGACCTCTTGCATGCCATGCAAGCGCTCTCCCAACTGAGCTATGGCCCCATTCACGCGAAACGGCTTTACCGCCCGCCGTGGGTGTTTAGGAAACCCACCTGTGCAGTTCAAGCGAAAAAATCGGGGTGTCAGTTTTCGTCGGACTCGCTTGGCATGTCCGCGATTTCTTCGAGGTTGACAGTGTCGTCGTCATCTTCGTCAAGGACGTCGTCCCCCAGATCATCCGGGTTTTCATCGTCATCCAGCGTGTCCGCCGTTTCATCAAGGTCGTCGGCAACTTTGGGTTCGGCTTTCTTGATTTCCTGCACCGGCGTGCTCGCACGCGTTTTTTGCTGTGTAAGGCTCGCGACATCGAACGAGGCGCCGCAGGACGGGCAGGTCATCGGGTCATTCTGGAGGTCGTAAAACCGGACAGCGCATTTCGGGCATGCACGTTTTACGCCCCATTCTTCCTTGGGCATCTTTTTTCCTTCTGAGGATCGTATCAGGTCAATTGCTGCCACCTGCCATAACCCCGCAACCATTGTCAAAGGCTTTGCGCCGCCCATTCGTTCAGTCGGACGAATTGGGCGGGGTGGACGAAGGTTCCGCTGGTGTTTACGTCATTTTGGCCCTGTTGTAGACATCCGCCATGACGAATATCCTCAATATCGGCACGCCGCCGATCCCGGTCCATTTACGGCGCGTCGCGCGTGCGCGGCGTCTTTCGTTGCGGGTTTCAAGCGTTGACGGAAAGGTCAGTCTTTCGATGCCCGTGCGCGCCTCGAACCGGCAGGCCGTTGCCTTTGCGACCAGCCACGAGAGCTGGCTGCGCGCGCAACTCGGAAAAAGACCGCAGCGCAGCGTGCCGTCTTTTGGTGACGAACTGACGATCGACGGGGCGCGTTTGACCCTGACGCCGGGAACATCGCGCCGGATCCGGGTCGCTGATGGATTTCTTGAGATACCCGGTGACATCAAGGGACTGCCGGGCCGGTTGCGTGGCTATTGTCGCGAACGCGCGCGGGCGGTTCTGGCGGCCCATTCAGACCGGTTCTCTGCGCAGATAGGGCATCGCTATTGCGGTTTGACACTGCGCGATACCCGCAGTCGCTGGGGTTCGTGCAGCGCGTCCGGGCGTTTGATGTATTCATGGCGTCTGATCTTTGCGCCGCCGGCAATCCTGCGCTATGTGGCCGCGCACGAGGTGTCGCATCTGGCGGAGCATAACCACTCGCCCGATTTCTGGCGCGTCGTGAATTCGCTGGACCCTGATTTCAAGGCGCACAGGAAGTGGTTGCGTGCCAAAGGCAGCGAATTGCACCGGCTGGATTTCGGCGCCCCGACCTGAAGCTTGCGCTTGACGTATTTGCCGTTTGTGATCACAGTTGGCATATGCACCCCGTGACGCAACTGCCAGATTCGACGCCCGCGCATGAACGGGTCTACCGTGCGCTGCGTCAGCACGTGATGATGGGTGAACTGCCGCCCGGTCAGGCCCTGACGCTGCGTGGCATCGGGGCTGAATTCGGTGTCAGCATGACCCCCGCGCGCGAGGCCGTGCGCCGGTTGGTGGCCGAGGGCGGGTTGAGCCTGTCCTCCTCGGGACGGGTGTGCACACCTGAGCTTGGGCGCGACCGTCTGGAGGAACTCGCCGCGATCCGCGCGCTGCTGGAGCCCGAGTTGGCGATTCGTGCGCTGCCGCGCGCCTATCCTGCCCTGATCGACCGGCTTGGCGCGATCAACCTGACGGTGTCCGAAAAAATCGCGGCGCGGGATGCGCCGGGCTATATTCGGGGCAATCTTGAATTCCACCGCACGCTTTATCTGCGTGCGCAGGCCCCCGCGATGCTGGCCATTGTCGAAACGGTCTGGCTCCAGCTTGGGCCGACCATGCGGCAGCTTTACGGCCGCATGGGCAAGGGAGGGCGACCGGGCCATCACAGGATGATCCTTTCGGCGCTGAAATCGGGCGATGAGACCGCGCTGCGCAAAGCCGTCGAGAACGATGTCACGCTTGGGTTGCGCCTGCTCAGCGTCTGAACCCGGCCCCTGCCACGCCACTCAGGCGTGAATGGCCCCGTCCCCGCAGGCAAGTGCCGCTTCGCGCATGGCTTCAGAGAATGTCGGATGGGCGTGACACGTGCGCGCAATGTCCTCGGCGGATGCGCCGAATTCCATCGCGACGCAAATCTCGTGGATCAGTTCCCCCGCAGCCGGACCCATCAGGTGGCATCCCAGAATGCGATCTGTTTCGGCATCCGCAAGGATCTTGACGAAACCTTCGCCCGCGAAAACCGCCTTTGCGCGCCCGTTGCCCATGAAGTTGAATTTGCCAACTTTATAGGCGCGGCCCTCGGTCTTCAGCTGTTCTTCGGTCTTGCCCACACTGGCAACCTCAGGCGTGGTGTAGATCACGCCGGGGATGACGTCGTAATTGACGTGACCCTTTTGCCCGGCAATGGATTCCGCAACGGCCATGCCTTCGTCTTCGGCCTTGTGGGCCAGCATGGGGCCG
>CAYXNM010000248.1:0-2505 GCA_964466385.1 uncultured Rhodobacter sp.
TGAACGCGTGCTGCACTCTCCTGCCTGCCCCTCAATTATGGGCTGGTCATTGGGCGGGTTGGTATGACAAAGCGCAAGCCCGCAGGAAGTGCGGCGCTTTTTCAAGAGGTTGCAACACGGGACAGGGCGGAAATCAGGCGAACCCGAAGGGCGCGGATATCGCTTCATCTCAGCGGCGTGCGCCGCTTGCGAATAGACCCACTATTTACGGTGCGTCGCAAACCCCTGATATTCGCGATTTTCGCGCCGGCGGTGTGTGGTTTACAGGTCTATGCTCTAATCCTTCAGGATCGGATGAAACGCGGGGCGGGTCCAAGTTTGACCGGGCCAAGCAACATTTCACCATTTTTCAACACAAGCGGGACGGCAAGGCTCGACGGATCATCGCTGGCGGACGTCCAGAGCGACAGCGCGCTTTCGATCGCTCCGGCCAGTTCACGGGGAAAAACCCCTGAATCCTCAAAGAGTTTCAGGATGCCGCGCCAGTTTGCAAACCTGAGATCCAGCTTTCCGTCGATCTGTCCGTCCTGGGCAACATCCAGATCGCCGGTTCCCTGAACGGAAAGAACGCCCCAGGTCAATTCCAGCCCGCTCAACTGGATGTGCGTGACCTCCGGCGTTCCGGATTCAACGGCGCGACGGTCCCAGGGCGCATCAAAATCAAGCGCGAGATCCAGAAACAAGCGTGTCATCGCGGCCGGCAGTTTTCCCGCCGGGTCCAGAACCTCGCGAAACGCCTTCGTGGGGCGCAGGTTTTCAACGTCAAAGACAACGTCATGGGCGAATTGCCCGTTCGCACGGGCGCGGGTTGAAAATGCCAGATTGTCGGCCTGCATGCGCCAGCCAAGGGTGCTCTCGACGGACAGGTCGCTGCCGCGCAGCAGAGTCTGACTGATCGCCAACAGGGTGTCGGGTTCGAAGGTGACGCTGGCCAGCATTTCGCTTGAGCCAACCGAAAGGTCTTCGCCCGGCAATATGACTTTCTGGGAATGCGCAAAAGCGGCGATGATATGGTTGGGCTTGTAGGAAAGCGCCAGGATATTGAACAAGGGCGCCTGCCAGCCCGTTCCCGTCCGGGGATCGAACAAGGTGAGCTCCGTGAACCTGCTGTCAAACCGGTTCGGAAAACCCACGACACGAAAATCCTTGTAATTCGCTTCCCAGCCATCGGCGCGCCGATCCGCAAGCCACGTGTCAATCACGGTTTTCTTCGCGGTCGAACCGACAAACCAGTACCCCGACCAGAGTGCGCTGAGAACCAAAAGAACGGCGAACAACGCGCGCATGGGCGAATCCTCTTGTTTCGACTGGAAGCGCTTTATACACCGCCACGCAAAAGGAGCCACATAAATGAGCAGGGGCGGGTATTGGGTTTTCGGTTACGGGTCGCTGGTCTGGCAGCCGGGTTTTGACTTTGCCGAGCGACGGATTGCGCGTCTTGACGGGTTTGCGCGATCGTTCTGCATGCATTCGATCCACCACAGGGGAACCGAAAGCGAACCGGGCCTTGTGCTGGCGCTCGACCGCGATCGCCGTTCGTTCTGCGACGGGGTCGCCTTTCGGGTGGGCCGGGAAAACGGCGACGAAACGCTGGCGTATCTGCGTGCGCGGGAACTGATTTCGTCGGCCTATCTCGAAGAGACGCATGACGTGGTGCTTCGCGACGGAACCGTTCTCAACGCGGTTTGCTACGTCATCGACCCGGACCATGTGCAGTACTGCGGCGGCATGGCCCTTGAAGAGCAGGCGCGGATCATCGCGCATGCCGTCGGAGGACGTGGCCCGAATACCGAGTATCTTTTCAACACGGCCGGACATTTGCGTGAACTGGGGATCGAGGATCATGATCTGAACTGGCTGGAGGCCCGCGTGCGGGTGTTGTCCGGTCCGGTTTAGATTTCAAGCCTTCGGCGAGGATATTTTCCCCACAAAGATGACCAATCTCAGTTCTGCGGTCTTACATGCAACGTCATGCCATCGGCGCGTTCGATCTTGACCTGCGCGCCCGGTTCCGAGGTTGCGCCTTCCGGCCATATCGCGCGCCAGCGGATATCGTCGATGATCACACGACCCTCCGGACCGCTAAAGGAAAGCACCTGTGCCTGGCGACCCACCATCAGGTTCCCGCGTGCATTCAGGCTGTCGTTTTCTTCGCCGCCATCCCCCAGCCGGTGCAGCAGGCTGCGCCCCAGAAAGGTGAGGACAACCGCGCCAACCGCGAAGACCGTCACCTGCATCGCCCCGGAACTGTCGGGCGCTACCCACAGAAACGCGCCGGTGATCAGGGCTGCGATGGCGGGCCAGATCAGGAAGAAGGACATGGAAGCCATTTCGACAGCCCCCAGCGTTATGCCAAATGCGATCCACCACCAGGGTGAGAGACCTTCCAGAAAGCCGAAAAGGGCCATTTGTGTCGCTCCTTGTTTCGTTTCAGGATTTCGTGGCGCGGGGTTTTGGCGTGGCGGCGGCCTTGCCTGACGGCGCATTGTCAAGCACGGCTTTCGC
>CAYXNM010000249.1:0-2496 GCA_964466385.1 uncultured Rhodobacter sp.
AGAAGTGGTGCGAGGACGCGGGTTTGACCATGGGCGTGGATGCCATGGGCAACATGTTCATGCGACGTGAGGGGACCGATCCTGACGCCCTTCCGGTTTATGTTGGCAGTCACTTGGATACCCAGCCGACAGGCGGGAAATACGACGGTGTGTTGGGGGTGCTTGGGGGCCTTGAGATCATCCGCTCCCTGAATGATCTTGGTGTAAAGACCAAGCACCCCATTGTCGTCGTCAACTGGACGAACGAGGAAGGCACCCGCTTTTCCCCCGCCATGTTGGCCAGCGGCGTATTTGCTGGCGTGATCGATCAGGATTACGCCTATGGCCGCGAGGACGCTGCCGGTTTGAAATTCGGCGATGAACTGAAGCGCATCGGTTGGGTCGGCGACGAGGAAGTCGGCGCGCGCAAGATGCATGCGCTGTTCGAACTCCACATCGAACAAGGCCCAATTCTGGAGGCCGAGGACAAGCTGGTCGGCGTGGTGACCCACGGACAGGGCCTGCGGTGGATTCAGTGCACGGTGACCGGAAAAGGGCAGCATACGGGCTCGACCCCCATGCGGATGCGCCGGAATGCGGGGCGTGGTCTGGCACAGATCACCGAGCTTGTGCACGAGATCGCCATGAAGCATCAGCCCAACGCCGTGGGTGCGATCGGGCATATCGATGTCTATCCGAACAGCCGGAACATCATTCCCGAGAAAACCGTGTTTACCGTTGATCTTCGTAGCCACGAACTGGACACTCTCAATGGCATGGTGGCCGAGTTGCTGGAAAAAGCGCCCGGCATTTGCGAGGATCTGGGCTGTTCCTTTGAAAGCGAAGATGTCGGCCATTTCGACCCGCCCGCCTTTAACGAAACCTGCGTGGGTGCGGTGCGTAATGCTGCCGAGCGTCTGGGGCTAAGCCATATGGACATCATCTCGGGTGCGGGGCACGATGCCTGCTGGATCAATCAGGTCGCGCCAACTGCGATGGTCATGTGCCCCTGCGTAGATGGCTTAAGCCATAACGAGGCCGAGGATATCAGCCCGGAATGGGCCGAGGCCGGGGCGAATGTTCTGTTTCATGCAGTGGTGGAGACGGCGGGGATTGTGGAGTGATCGCGGGGGCCAGCCCCCGCACCCCCGGAGTAATTCGCGAACAATGAAAACAATTGGGAATATCGACTGGGAGGGTTGAAATGACCAAAGTCATCAAGAACGGCACCGTTTGCACCGCGGACCGTACATGGAAGGCTGATGTGCTGATCGAGGGCGAAAAGATCAAGCAGATCGGCGAGGATTTGAAGGGCGACGAGTATATCGATGCCGAAGGCGCCTATGTGATTCCGGGCGGGATTGATCCGCACACGCATCTGGAAATGCCCTTCATGGGGACAACGGCAGCCGAGACATTTGAAAGCGGCACCTGGGCGGCTGCTGCTGGCGGCACAACGATGATCGTCGATTTCTGTCTGCCGGGGGCGGACGGGTCGATCAAGAATGCGATCAACGAATGGCACCGCAAATCCGCCCCGCAGATCTGTTCTGATGTGGGCTATCACATGGCGATCACCGGCTGGAACGAGAATGTTTTTGCCGAGATGGAAGACGCCGTGAAAATGGGCGTTAACTCGTTCAAGCATTTCATGGCCTATAAGGGTGCTCTGATGATCGAGGACGACGAGATGTACGCGAGCTTCAAACGCTGTGCAGAGCTTGGCGCGTTGCCGATGGTGCACGCCGAAAACGGTGATCTGGTGTTTGAGTTGCAGAACAAATACATGGACCTTGGTGTCACCGGCCCCGAGGGCCACGCGTTTTCGCGCCCCCCCGAACTGGAGGGCGAGGCCGCCAACCGTGCGATCACCATTGCCGACACCGCAGGTGTCCCGCTTTATATTGTGCACGTCTCTTGCGAACAGACACATGAAGCGATCCGACGCGCGCGGCAAAAGGGAATGCGTGTTTACGGCGAACCGCTGATCCAGTTTCTGACGCTGGATGAAAGCGAGTATTTCAACAAGGACTGGAACCACGCGGCGAGACGGGTCATGTCACCACCGTTCCGCTCCAAGGACCACCAGGATTCGCTTTGGGCCGGGTTGCAGGCAGGTTCGTTGCAAGTTGTGGCCACGGACCACGCGGCCTTCAACACCAAACAAAAACGTGCGGGGCTGAAGGATTTCAGGCTTATACCGAATGGCTCCAACGGGCTGGAGGAGCGTCTGGCCGTCCTCTGGACCGAGGGCGTTGAAACCGGTCGTCTGACGCCAAACGAATTTGTCGCCGCGACCTCAACCAACGTCGCCAAGATTCTGAACATTTACCCGAAAAAGGGTGCGATCGTTGAAGGGGCCGATGCGGATATCGTGGTTTGGGATCCGAAGATTTCCAAGACCATCAGCCCGGCGAACCACCACTCGGTGCTGGATTACAATGTGTTCGAGGGGTTCGACGTCAAGGCGCAGGCGCGCTATACGCTCAACCGGGGCGACGTGATCTGGGCCTGGGG
>CAYXNM010000250.1:0-2442 GCA_964466385.1 uncultured Rhodobacter sp.
AACCGCATCTGGCTCATGAAAAACAGGAACATGACCCCGGTCAGCCCAAAGGTTTTGAAGTTGACCCACGCATCGGTTGACATGGTGCGCCAGATGACCTCGTTGGTGACGGCAAGCCCGGCAAAGAACAGCGCCATGCGCCGGGTGAAGATCATCCAGCCCTCGCGCTTCAGCGGCATCGCCTCGTCCATCACGTATTGCAGATAGCTTTCCCCGCGCAAAAGGCCATAGCCCAGAATGCCCGCGAACATGGTGTAAAGGATTGTCGGCTTCATCTTGAAAAAGCGATCGTCGTTGAACCAGATGCCAAGGCCTCCGAAAACGACGACCAGAACGGCTGTCATCAGTTGCATCCGCGACAGCTTGCCCGTCAGCTTCCACAAGACGCCGGTTGCAATCAGGATCAAGGGGATAAACACCGCCGTTGCCACGATGAAACCGGCATAGGTCGTGCCAAATAGGGTAAACTCCATATCCTTGATGCGGGAATACCCCGCAAAGAACAGGATGATCGGGCCCAGCTCCAGCGACAGCTTCAGCCAGGTATTGATTTTCTTTTTCTCGCTCATGGCGTCCCTTTACTGTCCTTGTGATCCGAATTCCACCAAAACCGCCCCCAAAGCGATCAACCCCATGAGAGCGGTGCGCCGCGCGCCGACAGTCTCTTTCAGGAACAGCCAGCCAATGGCCGCCGCAAAAATCGTCGAGGTTTCGCGTAAAACGGCCGCCTCGCCCACCTTGTCAAGACGCGTGGCCAGCATGATCGAGCCGAAACTGAGAAAGGCGATCAACCCGCCGATGACACCGCGCAGCATTAAGGGGGACAAGGCGGGGGGGGCTGTCAGGCGGCGGTAATGAATGATCCCGATGGCGGGCATGACCAGCGCATCAACCACGAAGAACCAGGCCAGAAAGGTGAACGGATTGCCCGTCGCGCGGATACCATAGGCGTCATATGTGGTGTAAATCGCAACGATGATGCCCGTCAGAAGCGCCAGAAGAAGGGCGCCGACAAGCTGACCGCGATCAACGGTGTTAGTGGCCAGATTATAGGCCGCAATCCCGAAAATACCCCCAACAAGAACCGCAACGCCGGTCCATTGCAGCGCGGTGAAATGTTCGGAAAAAACGAGACCCGCAGCCAGAACGGTGACCAGCGGGCCTGTGCCTCGGACGACGGGATAAACGACCGTATAGGCCCCGCGCGTGTAGGCCGAGGCCTGAAGCACCTTGTAAACCGTGTGGATCACGAAAGCGCCCGCAAAGATCGGCCACATGAAAGGTTCAGGTGTCGGGACGACGAACAGCGCGAAGGGCAAGGCCATCAAACCATATGAAAAATCAATCGCCCCCCGCGTCAGCCAAGGGTCATGACGCCCCTTTTGCAATGCGCCAAAAACCGCATGCGAAAAGGCCGCGATCAGGGCCAGCGCAAGGGCGAGGGTGTGACCCGACGGGCTGCCCTCCAATCCAATCAACCAGTGGCTCACTCGGGCGCACCTGTCAGGGCGCGGGCAAAATCCTCGGGGTCAAAGGGCTGAAGGTCGTCGATCTGCTCGCCCACGCCAATCGCGTGAATGGGCAGGCCGAACTTGTCCGCCAGCGCGACCAGAACGCCGCCGCGCGCCGTGCCGTCAAGCTTGGTCATCACAAGGCCCGAAACGTCGGCGATCTTCTGGAAAATCTCGACCTGCAACAGCGCGTTTTGCCCGGTCGTCGCGTCCAGAACCAACAGCGTGTTATGGGGTGCGGTCGGGTCTTTCTTGCGGATGACGCGCACGATCTTGGCCAGCTCCTCCATCAGATCCTGACGGTTTTGCAAGCGCCCGGCCGTGTCGATCAGCAATAGGTCCGCCCCGTCGTTTTCTGCCTTGGTCATGGCGTCAAAGGCAAGACTGGCAGGGTCCGAGCCTTCGGGCGCCGTCAAAACCGGAACGCCCGCGCGATCGCCCCAGATCTGTAATTGTTCCACGGCTGCCGCGCGAAATGTATCCCCCGCCGCGATGACCACCGACTTGCCCGCCGCGCGAAACTGGCTGGCCAGCTTGCCAATCGTCGTCGTCTTGCCCGAGCCGTTGACCCCGACCACCAGCACCACTTGCGGCGTTTTGGGAAAAAGAGGCATGGGTCGCGCCACGGGATCGAGGATTCGGGAAATTTCACCGGCCAGCAGCGATTTAATCTCGTCCGCGCTGATCTTTCGCCCCATGCGCCCTTCAGCCATGTTGGCCGTGACCCGCAAGGCGGTGTCAACGCCCATATCCGCTGCGATCAAAAGCTCCTCAAGGCTTTCCAGCATCGCGTCATCAAGCGCGCGTTTGACCACGGCTTTCGGCGCGGCGCGGCCAAGGATACGCCCCAGAAGACCGGGCTTTTCGGTTTTGGCGGCTGGCTCTGGCTCTGGCTCTGGCTCTGGCTCTGGCTCTGGCTCTGGCTCTGGCT
>CAYXNM010000251.1:0-2376 GCA_964466385.1 uncultured Rhodobacter sp.
TTGGTCACGCGGCACCGACCTGGTTTTGGAAACAGACATCCGGCAGCAGTATATCAATGCCCTGCGGGATGCTGACGGTGGCGATTTTGGGCCGCTGCTGGCGTATGTGGGTGAATATGATACTGAACAGACCCAGACACCGGGTGTTTCAAACCGGTGACTGATTGTCTGAACCTGTGAGGACGCCGAAATGACCCCCCGGACATCTGGACCCCGGAAATGGCAATTCTGGATCGACCGGGGTGGCACGTTCACAGATATCGTTGCGCGGACGCCGGGCGGCGGCGTCACGACGGCCAAGCTCCTGAGCGAAAACCCCGAGCAATACCCCGACGCCGCGGTGCAGGGCATTCGCGACCTGATGGGGGTGGCCAAGGGCGCGCCCATTCCCACCGATGACATCGAGGCGGTCAAGATGGGAACGACGGTTGCCACGAACGCCCTTTTGGAGCGCAAGGGGGATCGCACACTCCTGATCATGAACGAAGGCTTTCGTGACGCCTTGCGCATCGCCTATCAGCACCGCCCGCGCCTGTTTGATCGTCAGATCGTGCTGCCAGAGATGCTCTATGAACAGGTCTCCGAGGTGCCGGGGCGCTTTTCGGCAAAGGGCGAAGAGCTTGCGCCTTTTGACGAACAGGCGACACGCGCGGCGTTGCAAACCGCCCATGATGCAGGCATCCGTTCGGTCGCCATCGTGTTCATGCACGCCTATCGTTATTGTGCGCACGAGGACGCAGCGGCCAAAATCGCCCGCGAGGTCGGTTTCACGCAAGTCTCAACAAGCCACGGCGTCGCCCCCTTGATGAAACTCGTCAGTCGCGGGGATACCACCGTCGTTGATGCCTATCTTTCCCCCATTCTGCGCCGCTACGTGCAACAGGTCGAGAGCGAACTCAAAGGCACCCGGCTTATGTTCATGCAGTCCTCGGGCGGATTGACGGACGCGCACCGCTTTCAGGGCAAGGACGCAATCCTGTCCGGCCCTGCGGGGGGCGTTGTTGGCATGGTCGGCACCGGCGCGATGGCGGGTTTCCAGCGGATTATCGGCTTTGACATGGGCGGCACCTCGACCGATGTCAGCCATTACGCGGGCGAATTTGAGCGCGCGTTTGAGACCGAGGTTGCCGGGATCAGAATGCGCGCACCGATGATGTCCATTCACACAGTGGCCGCAGGCGGTGGCTCGATCCTGCATTTCGACGGCGCGCGGTTTCGTGTGGGACCGGACAGCGCCGGGGCCAATCCCGGACCGGCGTGTTACCGGCGCGGCGGGCCGCTGACGGTGACCGACTGTAATGTGATGCTGGGCAAAATTCACCCCGATCATTTTCCCCATGTGTTCGGGGCAAGCGGTAATCAGCCGTTGGACGGCGCCGTCGTGGCAACCAAATTCGCCGCACTCGCCGCTGAAGTCAACGCCGCCCTTGGCACAGGGATGTCGCCGTCGGCACTGGCCGAAGCGTTTCTTAAAATCGCGGTCGAGAACATGGCCAACGCGATCAAGAAAATCAGCGTTCAGAGGGGCTATGACATCTCGGGCTATACGCTGTCGTGTTTTGGCGGCGCGGGGGGACAGCACGCCTGTCAGGTTGCGGACGCGCTCGGCATGAACCGGGTGTTCGTGCATCCTCTGGCGGGGGTTTTGTCGGCCTATGGCATGGGGCTGGCGGATGTACGCGCCCTGCGCGACGCGGCGGTCGAGCAACCGCTGACACAAGAGGTCGTCGAGGGGCTGGCCGCGCGTTTTGACGCGCTGAGCGACGCGGCGATGACCGAACTGGAGGCGCAGGATATTGCGCGCGCCGACATGGAACACAAGCGCAGCGTTCACGTTCGCTATCAGGGCACCGACACGGCGCTGATGGTCGCGCACGGCACTCGCGCCGAAATTACAGAGCGGTTTCTTGCCGCCCACAAGACGCGCTTTGGCTTTATCGTCACGGGTCGCAAGATGGTGATCGAGGCGCTCTCCGTCGAGGTCGCCGGCAAGATGACCCGCATCGCTGAGCCTGAACAACCGCTTGGCGCGGCGCGGCGCGTGAACCCAATCGCCGAACACAGGGTGCACACCCGCGGCGTTTCAGACCCGGTACCGTTCATTGCTCGCGACGCCCTGCGCCCCGGTGACTGCATCGATGGCCCCGCAGTGATCGTCGAACCTGTTGGCACGACGTTGATTGATCGCGGCTGGCAGGCCAAGGTGACGCCGCACGATCATCTGGTGCTCACACGCATCGTGCCGCGCCCTGAGACGGTCGCCATCGGTACGAACGCCGACCCCATGATGTTGGAGATTTTCAACAACCTCTTCATGTCGATCGCCGAACAGATGGGGGCGACGCTGGAAAACACGGCCTATTCGGTCAACATCAA
>CAYXNM010000252.1:0-2370 GCA_964466385.1 uncultured Rhodobacter sp.
TTTTCCTGATGAACATCGCCGGCATGAACCGCCGCATGTCCGAGATCGAGCGCGCAGGTATCCAGATCAACAGCCTGATCATTTCGCGCGATGAACTGGTTGTTTATCTCAACAACATGGAATTCACGCTGACCGAGGCCGCGTTCGAGGCTTTGGCGGTATTGTGCGAGGCCCGCATGGACGACGATTTCATCAGCGGGGTGGAGCTTGAAGCGCTGATCACCGGCAAGGACAAAACCGACTGCGAAGAAGCGGCAGGGGCCACACGAATCAAACGTCTGCGGGATCATCTGGGAAACCAGATTGTGGCGGAATTGCTGATCAAGACGATCTCGCGCAAGGGATATATGCTGTCGATCGACAAGGATGTCATAAAGATAATCTAAAAATGGCCACATTCCGGTTCTAAGACCACGGAATGAATTTGTCTGGTGCAAAAGAAAACCTGATCTATGCCGGCGACGCAATCGCCCATGTCATGGACCCCGGCCACGCGGAACAGGCGTTGCTGGTCGAGGAACTGAAATCCTCGGATATTTCAACGGCATTGCGACTCAGTCTTGGCGGTCGAACAGCATTCGCCAAGGTGTTTGCCGACAACAGGAGGGCCACGGCCGCGTTTGAACGCGAACGAAAAGCGCTGGCGGGCCTGAGCGGGCTGAATATCCCCGAACTGTTGCTGGTGGCGGAAACGCAGCGGTTGCTGGTGACCACGTTCATTGCGGGCAAGCCGGTCTCTGAAACGCTGAACGCGGACAATTTGCTTCTGATGGCTGAACATGTGGGCCAGTGGCTGGGACTGATGTCCAACGCCGCGCCCTCAGAACCCGGCAAGGGGTCATGGGCTGATTATCTGGAAAACGTGCAGGACGGCATCAATCAGGATATCGTCGCACTTGAGGGCCCCGCTTTATGTGCCTGTGCGGTTGGAAAGTTCCTGCTTGCGCATAACGACAATGCATTGGGCAATTTCATCACCGGGACCGACAAGAAACTTTATGCCGTGGATTTCGAGGATTGCCGGATGAAACCCGAAGGCTGGGACCTGATTACTGCCGCGCGCGCCTTTGCGATACGGTTCCCATCGGAAATACGGGACATCACCAGCACGTTGTTGCGGGGTTACAATCTGACCGCCCGCAACAGCGGTCTTTCAGAGACGTTCGACGGGATCATGAATATTCTCATCATTGCGTTCCTGACCGAAAATGCCTCGGATTCTCCTCAAACCTGACACGATCCAAGTCGGACTGGCCCTATTGTTGCCCTGATTCAGGGCGAATGTGGGGCTGTGTATTTTTGGGTGGTGTAATGAGTGACGGAGTATTCCTGTGACCACCGAAACACTTTCAATTTCAATCAAGAGCGGCACCTACCGTGGTTCCGATTATGTCTCCAACGTTGACGACACCCAATATGTAACGCTGACCGATGGCGGCGATATCACATCCGTCAAGATCGCCGGGTTTGGCACCCGATCACCATCCGAGGCGGGGGAAGGCCCCGGTGGCGACGACGAATTCCATACCGATCTGTCAAGCTTTGACGACGATTACGAGATGACCGTCAACAGCTTTGACGAGGGCGACACATTCTTTTTTACGAAAGCGGTTTCGTGGTCGAACGTCGGCAATTTCTATACGATCAACTATATCGGTTCGGACAGCGACAGCCACGATATGTCGATCGATGCGGAATCCGGCAACGGCACGGGCGTTGCAACCGTTGTGATTACGTGTTTCGCCGAAGGTATGAATATCTCGACCCCGGAAGGTCCGGTTGCTGTCGAAATGCTTTCCGTTGGCGATCAGGTTTTGTGCGGCGATCACCAATTCCGTCCGATTCGCTGGACATCAGCGCGCCATATCAACAAGGTCGAATTGGCGCGGCATCCCGAATACCGCCCCGTGCGCATCCGAAAGGGAGCGTTTGGTCAGAACAAGCCGAACGCCGATCTTGTGGTGTCGCCCCAGCACAGGATCCTTATCGACGATTGGCGGGCCGAGCTGATGTTCGGTCAGCCGGTGGTTCTTGTCGCCGCGGTTCACATGATTGACGACAAGAATATCTTGCGGGATTACACCTCGGACTGTGTTTCCTATTACCACTTCATGTTCGATGAGCATCAGACAGTCTGGTCCAACGGCATGCGAACGGAAAGTTTCTATCCCGGCATGACCGCAATCGAAGGCGTGCAGAGCGCGGCGCGGAACGAATTGTTGTCGCTCTTCCCCGATCTGGCCCTGAACACCGATCTCTACGGCCAAACCTGCCACCACGCCCTGAAAGCGCACGAGGCGCACGCGATGTTCGGCGGGTAGCCTGCGTTCGCCCGGACGACCCGGCAGAATTCCGGCCCCGCCCGTATCC
>CAYXNM010000253.1:0-2336 GCA_964466385.1 uncultured Rhodobacter sp.
TCTGCGGCCCGGGCGCCATCCCGCAGCGTCAGGAACCCCAGCAGTTCATTCCGAAACGCCCGTTTGCCCGCATCCCGCGCGCAGGGGTCATAGCGCCCGGACACCGCCATGTCCCCGTAAAGGCGATCCAGATCAGGGCCCATGTGTCGCGCCAGAGCCGCAGCCAGATCCCGTCGCGCGCGTCTGATCGCGGTCGGGTCGGGCGCGTGGCCGGCCTCGTGCAGCGCCTTGATGATCTGTCCCACCGAAGGCAGCGAGATTGTCAAAGCCCGAAACGCCGGATCAAGCCGGTCGTCGCTTGCCGCCATTCCGAGCGCCTCAAGATAGCGCATATCAGGGGTCGCATCTTTCAGAACCATCCGTGTCAGCACGTCACGCCCCAGGGATTGCGCGGCCTCCCATTTATTGAAGGGATCGGTGTCGTGGGCCAGTAGGAAGCTCTGATTGTCCGCCGGCATCGTGCTGTTCAGGATAACGGGGGCCGAAAAACCGCGCAAAAGCGACGGAATGGGGCGCGTTGCGAGGTTTGGAAACGAAAAGCTTTGTTCCCTGTCCGTCAGTTCGAGCACCGTCGTGCCCAGAACCTCATCCCCGTTCGGGTTGAGCAGGCCGGTCGCAATCGGGATCACCTGCGGCCGTTTGTCTTTTTGTCCTGCCGTCGGCGGATTAGTCTGGCGAAATGTCAGTGTGTAGGTTCCGTCTCTGAACGCATCGCTGACCTCTACCCGCGGCGTCCCTGACTGGCTGTACCAGAGCTTGAATTGCCCAAGATCGCGTTCGGTCGTCTCTTCAAAAACCGCCAGCCAGTCCTCGATCGTGCAGGCCTGCCCGTCGTGGCGATCGAAATAAAGATCGAGCGCACGCCGGTAATCATCCTTGCCCACGACGGTTTTCAGCATCGAAATGACCTCGGCCCCTTTTTCATAGACCGTGGATGTATAAAAATTGTTGATTTCCTTATACCGGGCGGGGCGCACAGGATGGGCGAGCGGGCCGGCGTCTTCGCGGAATTGCCGCTCGCGCAGGCCTTGCACTTCGGAAATCCGCTTGACCGCGTGGCTGCGCTGATCGCCCGAAAAGGTCTGGTCCCGGAAAACGGTCAGCCCTTCCTTCAGGCTGAGTTGAAACCAGTCCCGGCAGGTGATGCGGTTGCCCGTCCAGTTGTGGAAGTATTCATGCGCGATGATGCCTTCGATCAGTTCGTAATCGCGATCCGTCGCGGTTTCCGGGCTGGCCAGCACGTATTTAGAGTTGAAGATGTTCAAACCCTTGTTTTCCATCGCACCCATGTTGAAATCGTCAACGGCGACGATCTGGAAAAGGTCGAGATCGTATTCGCGGCCATAGGTTTGCTCGTCCCATGTCATCGCGCGTTTGAGGCTGTCCATCGCGTAAGCACATTTGTCCTGATCTCCCTCACGCACCCATATCTTCAGATCGACCTCGCGCCCGGACCTTGTCGTGAAACGATCGTCAAAGCTGACGAGATCGCCCGCGACAAGTGCGAAAAGATAAGCCGGTTTTGGCCATGGATCATGCCAGCGGGCCCTGTTGGGCGTGTTGTCCACAAGGTTTCCGTTGGACAACAGAACCGGCATGTCGCCTTCGATCTGAACGCGGAACGTGGCCATGACGTCCGGGCGGTCGGGGTAATAGGTGATACGGCGGAACCCCTCGGCCTCGCACTGGGTGCAGTACATTCCCCTGGACCGGTAAAGCCCGCTTAGGGCCGTATTGGCGTCCGGATCAATCTCGACCTCGGCCTGCCAGAAGAAACTGTCGGGCAGGACGTTCGACGCGATCCTCAGCCCCGATGTCGTCACTTCCGCGTGCAGCGTGGCGATATCGCGGCCGTCGATGGTGGCGGAGATCAGTTTCAGGTTTTCCCCGTCAAGATGGAAATCTCCGCGACCTTCGGGATTGCGGCGAAACGTGATCTTTGAAAAAACCCGCGTTGCGTTCGGATGCAGCTGAAAGGTCAGTTCGACGTCATCGACCAGGAACGCGGCGGGTTTATATTCCGAAAGAAGGATGGTTTCGGTCTGGTTCATTATCGCTCCGGGGTGTTTTTCGTTATTGCATGTCACGAACGGCAAAAAGGACCGACTTTGGGTTCCTCAAGAAAAGTTTTCATGCCTTCTTCTTTCACCGTCTGGCGTCATTCTTCCAGAATGGCCGGAAAAACCAAATTTGGATCGCGTTCGTTCACGTTCATATCCTTCGCTGAATTCCGGCAGCTTATGAGGACGTCTTGGACAACACAATGGCGGACTTGATGTCCGGGAACGCGCTTGGTGCGCGGACCCCTGAGAAACCTGTGACTCAGCTCTGATCTA
>CAYXNM010000254.1:0-2322 GCA_964466385.1 uncultured Rhodobacter sp.
TTCTTCTGCGATGGCAACGTCGGGTCGGCCTGCAGTCGATAACCGGTCGCTTGGCCGATACCGTGCGGGTTTCACAAATTACCGGACAGGGTTTTCAGTAATTACGGGACAGCGATTTCAGTAATTCCCGGACAGCGCTCTCCGGGGTTTAACGTTGGCTTTTTCTCGCCACGCCACGGCACCCTTCCGGCTTTTTCAGAGGCCGGAGGGACGAATGCCAAGGCGCAAGCAAGCGAGACGAATGACCATGCGGGATATACGATCGATATTGAGACTGACCTTTGATCAGGGCCTCTCGGTTCGGGCTGTTTCAGACCGGCTGAAGTTGAGCAAGACGACGGTGGCGACATACCTGTTGCGGGCGCGTGAGGCGGGGCTGGCCTGCTGGCCTCTTCCTGTCGGCCGCGATGACGATGCTGTTCTCTCCCGTGCCTTGTTCCAACGCGCGGGGCGGCCACCGCGTGATGATTGCCCGCCGGACTGGGCCCACGTTGCGGCAGAGTTGAAGCGTAAAGGCGTGACGCTGACGCTGTTATGGCAGGAGTATCGATCCACCCACCCGGATGGCTACGGCTACACGTGGTTTTGCGGTCAGTTCCGCGGCTTTCAAAAGCGAACCAGCGCCAGTTTCCGTAACCGCCATGAGGCCGGTGCGGTGATGCAAACCGACTATGCCGGACATACAATTCCGGTCACCGACCCCGGTACCGGCGAGGTTCGTCAGGCCCAGATATTTGTCGCCATCCTGGGCGCCTCTTCTTTTACATTCGCCTGGGCCAGCCTGACCCAGAAGTTGCCGGATTGGATTGAAGCTCAGTGCCGGGCGCTGGCCTTTTTCGGCGGCGTACCCCGGGCGATCGTCTGCGACAATCTCAAGGTGGGGGTCATCAAGCCGCTTTGGTTCGAGCCCACCGTGAACCCGACCTTTGAAGCGATGGCCGAGCATTATGACACGACCGTGCTGCCAACCCGGCCACGCAAACCACGCGACAAGGGCAAGGTTGAAGGGGCGGTTCTGATTGTCGAACGCTGGATTTTGGCGCGCCTTCGCAACCAGCGCTTCTTTTCGATCAGCGCTCTGAACATGACCGTTGCCGAGTTGCTGGAAGATCTCAATGCCCGCCCGATGCGCCATATCGGCAAATCCCGCAAGGACCTGTTCGAGCAAGTTGAACGAACAGCCCTTGGGCCCTTGCCGGACCAGCCCTTCGAATACGCCGAATGGAAGCGTGCCAAGGTCCATCCCGACTATCACATCGAGGTAAATCACTCCTTCTATTCTGTTCCGCATAACCTGATCGGGCGGATGGTAGATGTTCGGCTCAGCCACCGCATGGTCGAGATATTCCATCAACATCAACGTGTTGCCCTGCATGTCCGGCGCGGCCAGAAGGGCGGGCATGTCACCGTCAGGGAACATATGCCCAAGGCCCATCAGCGCCATGCTGGCATGACCCCGGAAAGCCTGATCCACAGGGCTGCAAAAACCGGGTACCACGCCGCCGTTCTTGTCGAACGGCTGATGCGCGACAGGCCGCACCCGGAACAGGGCTATCGCTCGGCCCTCGGGGTCCTCAGCCTGAGCCGCAAATATGGCGCCGAACGCCTTGAGGCCGCCTGTGAGCGGGCGCTGAGCAACAACACACTCAGCTACAGCTCGGTCAGATCCATCCTTTCCTCGGGCCTGGACAGGATTGCCGATCCGCCTGCGCCGCCCAGTCCCACCCCGGCGCACGGCAATATCCGTGGTCGCACCTATTACCAATAACCCAACAAGGACAGTGAACATGCTGACACATCCAACCCTTGAGCAACTCAATACCCTCGGCCTGACGGGCATGGCCTGCGCCTGGCGCGACCTTACGGAACAGGATCCAAACGCAGCGCTGAACCGTGACGAATGGCTGGCCCTCATGCTGGAGCGCGAAGCAAGCACGCGTGCCGACAAGCGTTTTGCGAATCGACTGCGCACCGCAAAATTGCGGTTTCCAAACGCCTGCATAGAAGACATCGACTTCGCCGCCCCGCGTGGGCTCGACCGGCGCAACATCCTTGCACTGGCACAGGGCGGCTGGCTCAAAGCCCATGAGAACCTCATCCTGACTGGGCAAACCGGAACCGGTAAAACATGGCTGGGCTGCGCCTTCGGCCACCAGGCCGCCCGGCTTGACCATTCCGTTGCCTACATGCGGATGCCACGGCTCTTCGAGGATATGGCCATGGCTCGTCTCGACGGACGGTTCCCGCGCCTCGTCGACAAGCTCGCCCGGGTGCAATTGCTGATCCTGGATGACTGGGGCACCCACAGCCTGACCGATCAGC
>CAYXNM010000255.1:0-2318 GCA_964466385.1 uncultured Rhodobacter sp.
AGCGCCAGCCCTTCGGGACGGGCAGGCGCTGGGCCGGGGCGCTTGCAGCACCTGTTAACCGGCCCGGGGCAGATATCAACTTCCCCTTCAGGGGGTGGTTTCAACGGGGCAACGAAAATGGCCGTTGGTATCAGACAGCCAGGTTTCATGCGCAGGCGGTCGCGACCCGAAGGCAGGGGCGTTCAGATATCGCCGAAATCGCCGCTGCGTCCCTTGCCCGAAGCGAACCTGGCAGCGCCATCGCGGCTTTCGCCGACCAGAATGGCGGACGAGCGCCATTCCCGCCGTAAACCGTCTGCAAGGTCGCGCGGGGCAGGGCCGGCTGCTGACAGGTCCGCCAACATGCACCCTTGCGGATACCGCAACAGGGAACGGGCGTAATCAAGGGCAACTCTCAGCGCCTGCCCGTCCTCTGTCACGCGGTTGATCAGGCCCATTGCCATGGCCTCGTCCGCGGCGACCGGGCGACCCGTCAGGATCATGTCATTGGCATGTCCCGCGCCGACGATGCGCGGCAATCGGACCGTGCCACCGTCAACCAGCGGAACCCCCCAGCGCCGACAGAATATTCCCAGAAAGGCCGAACGCGCCGCGATCCTGACGTCGCACCAAAGGGCCAGTTCCGTGCCACCTGCGACCGCGGCCCCTTCGATGGCCGCAATGACCGGTTTTGACAGCATCAGCCGCGCTGGCCCCATGGGGCTGGGCAGGGGGCTTGCCTGAGGATCGTCCCAGTCATCCGGGATAGCGTGCCGCGCCAGCCAGTCCGCGTCCAGCCCCGCCGCCGCCGCCTTCAGATCAAAGCCCGCGCAAAACGCGGTGTCATCCCCGGTCAAGACGGCGACCTTCGCGGTGTCGTCGCGCTCGAACGCCAGGAACGCCTCGTAAAGGTCCGTTGCGGTGCGCGGTGATACTGCATTTCGCTGGCCGCGCCGGTTGATGCGAACGGTCAGGATATGGTCCTTCAGTTCGGTAATGATTGGCATGATCCGCCTTTCAGGGATTGATGTAATGCAACGTTTGAAATGTGCTGCGAAATGCGCTGACTTCGGGGGCAAGCGTTTCGGGGGACTGGTGGTTCAGACCCTCCGCCACGAAACCGGCCAGGGTTTCGGCATGGCTTTCGTCCATGCCCCAACGGACGATCTCGGGCGTGCCGAGCCGTAACCCGTTGAGATCCCCCTTGATTTCCGGACCGGGCAGGCCGATCCCGCAGCAAAGAATATTTGCACGCCGCAGCTTGTAAGCGGCCGTCTGGCCGCCACCGAAGGGCCGGGCGTGCAGTGCAAACTGATGCGCGCGGGTGCCACCTGCAAAAACCTCTAGCCCCCTTTTGCCAAGTGCTGCGGACAGCGCACGCGCCAACGACACCATTTTTTCGCCATACGCGCGCCCGTGATCGCGCCAGTCCAGCATGGTGATTGCCAGCGCCGCCGATTTGGCGGCGTCAAAATTCGCGGTCATTCCCGGAAACGCTATTGCGTCCAGTTTTTGGGCCATCTCCGGGTCATTGGTGACGACAAGACCGCCGGGGGGACCGCCGATACTCTTGTAGGTGCTCATCGTCATAAGGTGGGCGCCCTCGTGCAGCGGGTTTTTCCAGACACCACCGGCGATCATGCCACAAAGATGAGCGGCATCGAACAAGACCCGCGCCCCGGTTTCATCCGCGATCGCGCGTATTTCCGACACCGGATGCTCAAACAGGTTGAGGCTGCCTCCGATCGTGATCAGCCTTGGCGAAACCCGTCGCGCCAGTTGGCGCAGCTTGTCCAGATCGACGGTGTATCCGTCGGCATCCACCGGGGCCTGGTGGATTTCCAGACCGAAAAGCCCGGCCGCGCCGTTCTCGTGATGGGTGACATGTCCGCCGATGATCGCAGGCGGCACAATGATCGCGTCACCGGGTTTGCAGGTTGCCATGAACGCATAAAGATTGGCCAGCGCACCGGAGGGCACCCGGATTTCGGCGTATTTCGCCTGAAAAACCGCGGCGGCCAGTTCGGCCGTCATGACCTCGATTTCCTCGATCGCTTCCAACCCCGTTTCGTATTTGGCGCGCGGATAGCCAAGCGACGGACGCGACCCGAGGCCAGACGCCAGCAGCGCCTCGGCGCGGGGGTTCATGACGTTCGTGGCGGGGTTGAGGTTGACGCATTCCACCTGGTGGATTTCAACGTTTCTGCGTGCGAGTGCTTCGATCCGCGCCGCGATGGTGTCACTGTCCTGCCCGCCCATGGCTGCGGCAATTTTCTGAACGAAGTCTTCGCTCTTTGGGGGAACCCAGTTGCGGGCGGTGAGATGTGGCATGGTTTGTT
>CAYXNM010000256.1:0-2313 GCA_964466385.1 uncultured Rhodobacter sp.
ATGTCGCCTGCCTTCAGCCGCCAAGTGACAGCGCAACAAAGCGTGGTTGACCCTCGCGGCGGACCAAAAGCAACAGTGACTTTCGCCCGGCCTCACGCGCCTGTGCAACACGTTTTTCAAGATCGCCCGGTGTGGCAACTTTTTGCTGCCCGGCCTCGGTGATGACATCCCCGGACCGCAGACCCTTTTCAAAGGCCTGGCTGGCCTCGTCCACGCCCATGACAACGATCCCGGCGACGTCCTCGCCAAGTCCAAGCTGGTCGCGCAAATCGGCGTTCAGCCCCTGAAGCGTCAGACCCAGAATATCCGTTTCACTGGGTGCCGTGGGTGAAACGGCGGCAGGCACGACCTGTGCGCCTTCGGCGTCCTCGCGGCGCGCAAGCACCACTTTCAGGGTTTGGGTTTTTCCATCCCGGAAGACAACCACACGCACCGCCTTGCCGACTTCAGTGTCACCGACCATGCGCACAAGTTCACGCGTGTCCGGCACATGCTTGCCGTCAAAGGTGACGATCACGTCGCCTTGCAGGATGCCCGCCTCCTTTGCCGGGCCTTCGGGAACGTCCGTCACCATCGCCCCTGCCGCATCGGCAAGATCGAGAGCATCCGCCACGTCCGGAGAAACGTCCTGAATGCGTACACCCAGCCATCCCCGGTGAGTTTCACCGAACTCGCGCAGTTGACCCACAACGCGCGACACAACCGCCGAGGACATCGAGAATCCGATGCCGATCGACCCCCCGCCGTTCGGCGACAGGATGGCCGTGTTCACGCCGATCACCTCGCCGTCCATATTGAAAAGGGGCCCGCCAGAATTGCCACGGTTGATCGCCGCATCGGTCTGGATGAAATCGTCATATGTACCGCGCAAGGAACGATTGCGCGCGGAAATGATCCCGGCAGAGACGGAAAACCCCTGCCCCAGCGGATTGCCCATGGCCATGACCCAATCGCCGACACGCGCGATGTCGCTGTCGCCGAACCGCACGAACGGCAAGGGTTCGTTGCTATTGACCTTCAAGAGCGCGATATCCGTCTTGGGGTCGGTTCCGATGACGGTTGCTTCCAGTTCGCCGCCGTTGAACAATTCGACCCGCACTTCATCCGCTTCAGCCACGACGTGGTTGTTGGTGACGATGAAACCATCTTCGGAAATGATGAAACCCGAGCCGAGCGCAGTGGCGCGTCTTGGTGGGTTCTGCCCGTTCTGTCCGTTTTGCCGGTCGAGAAAGTCGCGAAAAAGATCCTCGAACGGAGAGCCTTGCGGAACATTCAGCCGCGGTCCGGCACTGGCTGTGACGGTTGTTGTGGTGGTGATGTTGACGACTGCGGGGCTGACCCTGTCGACAAGGTCGGCAAACGATTCAGGGGCCGCGCGGGCATGCGCGGCCAGCGTCTGCGCGACCACCAGCGCCAGCCCCAGAAAGAGCGCCCAGAATGTGCGGTTTGCCTGGTGTTGGGGGTGCAGAAGCGCCAAGGATTTGGTGTTCATCGTTGTAGTCCTCCGTACTGCGAGATTGTATGAATCAGCATCTTTTCGACAGGTGCCGCTGCGCCATAAATCGTGCCTTTTATAGCGCATTACAACCAAATCCGGGTCGCTTTTTTTCAAATGCGCGTGAAACCGCCTGTGAGCGGAAACCCACCCTGCGCGGAAGAAAATGAACAATAGATTGATCCGGCGTACGCTTCAGGCGATCACGAAACGTGCGATCCAAATGACAAACACGCCAATTGCAATGGCCAGCAGGCCAAGATTGCGCCGTGTTGCAACGTCCAGTCGACGCAGCGCCTCCAGCACGTCCTCAAAACGCAGAGGGGCCAGTGCAAGCACCAGCCCCTCGATCACGGCGACAAGCCCAAGACCTGTCAGTATGTCCGATATCACGGCAGCGTATCCGTTTTCAGGTAGTTAAAAAAATCGCTGTCCGGGCTGATGACGAGGGTCGAGTTTTCGCCTTTGAGCGCGGTCTCATAAGCCGTCAAAGAGCGGTAGAAAGCGAAAAACTCGGGATCCCGTCCGTAGGCTTCTGCAAAAACCGCGTTTCGCTTTGCATCCGCCTCGCCTCGGATCACGTCCGACTGTTTCTGCGCTTCAGAGACCAGTTCAACCACCGTGCGATCAGCCTGCGCCTTGATCTTTTGCGCGGCCTCGTTCCCGCGCGCAATCTCGTCGGCGGCCTTTCGTTGGCGTTCGGCGCGCATTCTGGCAAAGGTGGCGTCAAGGTTCTGCTTGGGCAAATCGGCGCGTTTGATGCGGACGTCAACGACCTCGACACCCAGCGATTTCGCCTCCTTGATGGCCGTGTCGCG
>CAYXNM010000257.1:0-2281 GCA_964466385.1 uncultured Rhodobacter sp.
CGCAGGCGGTAGCCGTGGCAGGCGCCGCATTTGCGGTTGTTCTGATAGCGCTCGAATTCTTCGCGGATCCAGTTGCTGTCGGTTTCGCGGTAGCGGCGTTCCATGTTGGGAATGACGCCTTCGAACGCGCGCGTCACTTCGTAAACGCGCCCGCCTTCGTCATAGCGAAACCGGATTTCGTCGTCGCCCGACCCATAAAGCATGACCTGCTGCGCGGCTGCGGGCAGGTCTTTCCACGGCGCGTCGCGGGGGAAATCGTAATGACGCGCCAGCGCCTCGATCGTTTGCAGAAAATAGGGTGACTTGCCTTTACGCCAGGGGGCAAGTGCCCCGTTATAAAGAGAAATCGACGGGTCAGGCACAACAAGACGCTCGTCAAAAAACAGCTCGACCCCCAGCCCGTCGCAATCCGGGCACGCCCCGAACGGCGCGTTGAACGAGAACAGGCGCGGCTCGATCTCGGGGATGGTGAAGCCGCTGACGGGACAGGCGAAATTTTCCGAAAATGTGATGCGCTCGGGCTCTTCATCCGCAAGCGCGGTTTCCAGAATGGCGATCCCGTCCGCAAGGTTGAGCGCCGTGCGCAAACTGTCGGCAAGGCGCGTTTCCAGCCCCGCGCGCACCACGATCCGGTCAACCACGACGTCGATATCGTGGCGGAACTTCTTGTCAAGTTTGGGGGTGTCGTCGATCTCGTAAAACGCCCCGTCCACCTTGACGCGCTGAAACCCCTGCTTTTGCAGGTCCAGAAACTCCTTGCGGTATTCCCCTTTGCGGTCGCGCACGATCGGGGCCAACAGATAGGCGCGGGTTCCCGGTTCCATCGTCATGATCCTGTCGACCATTTCGCTGACCTGTTGCGCTTCGATGGGCAGGCCGGTTGCCGGGGAAAAGGGCGTGCCGGCGCGGGCGAATAACAGGCGCATATAATCGTAAATCTCTGTCACCGTGCCAACGGTCGAACGCGGGTTTTTCGAGGTCGTTTTCTGTTCAATCGAGATGGCAGGCGACAGGCCCGAGATATGATCCAGATCAGGTTTTTGCATCATATCAAGGAATTGGCGCGCATAAGCCGACAGGGATTCAACGTATCTCCGCTGCCCCTCGGCATAGATCGTGTCAAAGGCCAGACTGGATTTCCCCGACCCGGACAAGCCTGTGATCACAACAAGCTGATCGCGCGGAATATCCACGTCGATGGATTTGAGGTTGTGCTCGCGCGCGCCCCTGATTTCGATCGTCTTCAACTCGGCCATCCGCCCGGCACCCTTGCAATTCGCACCCTACCCCGAAGTGTCATGCGAGGATGGAACAAAACGTGATCATTAACAAGTCCAATTCGCCACGGGCGAATCCTGAGCGCTCAGGATAACAGCGCGGCCCACAGAAAACAGCCCCTCTTGACCTGATCGTGACGGCGGGGATCACAGGATTGTCGCAGTGGCTTCAACGACCGAGAATCGCCAGAACATAGGCCTGTGTTTCGGGATAGGGCGGAACATTGTCATACTGTTCTACCGCATCGGGACCGGCGTTATAAGCGGCGATGGCCAGCCGCCAGCTGCGAAAACGCACATATTGCTGTTTGAGGTAAAGCGCCCCGCCTTCAAGGTTCGCCTGTGGATCCCTGGGGTCCACCCCCAGTTTCGCCGCCGTTTCCGGCATCAATTGCGCCAGCCCGATCGCACCTTTGTGGGATTCCGCATTCGGGTTCCAGTTGCTTTCCATCTGCACCAGGCGTGTGAACAGATCCTTGGGCACCCCGAACCTGGCGGCTGCTTTTTCGGCCATTTTCAGGTACTTGCCCTTGTAGGCCCCGATGTAACGCGGAATGCTGCTGTCGCCCGGCAACAGACGTTTGGAGTTTTCGTACTGTACGGACAAGCGCCCGTCCAGAAGTTTGAGTTGGGACTTTGATAATCCACTGGTCGATTTTGACACCGTCACCAGACCCTGCGCCGAAAGGCCCACTGGTGCCACGAAAATGGCGAGCGCACAGAGAATGACACATTTCGTTTTCATATTGCCGCCATTGGCCCCGGATTCGGTCTCCACCATAGCAGAGTTATCCACAAGCCGCAGCCCCCGCTTGATTTTGCGGACATTTATACCTTTTATTCATCTTTGCGGAATGGTCTAACGCACATGGTTAATATCAGGATTCGAAAGAGGGCACGGTCATGGCAGGTTCGGTCAACAAGGTCATCATCATCGGAAATCTGGGGCGCGATCCGGAAGTGCGCACATTTCAGAACGGCGGCAAGGTCTGCAACCTGCGCAT
>CAYXNM010000258.1:0-2238 GCA_964466385.1 uncultured Rhodobacter sp.
GCCGGAATAGTCAAACTCGCACGCCTGCCCGATGATGATCGGCCCCGCGCCGATGATCATGATGGATTTGAGGTCGGTTCTTTTTGGCATGTCAATTTCCGTGGCGCGCACCCGGACGGCCGATGCCGGACAGGTGGAGATTTGTCTGCGAGATGCAAATTGCCGTGGTTATAGACAGTAAGATGTTGCGTACAAGGGCCGAATCGATACAGGTCGAAACGACGAAAGAAAAAACCTGTTTCACCTTTCCATATTCAGGCAATGTCGATGGTGGAGCAACGCTGAAATTCCCTGCACCAAAGGAAGGCGCGTACGCATGACTGAATTGCCCGAACTGCCCCGGTTTTCGCTTGCCGGGAAGACCGCCCTCGTCGTTGGGGGAAGCTCGGGCATCGGGTTTGGGGCAGCGGTTGCGTTGGCGGATGCGGGCGCGCATGTCACGCTTGCCGCGCGCCACCGTGAAAAGACCGAAAGGGCTGTGGAACGGCTGACCGGTCAGGGATGGCAGGCCAGTGCGATGAGTCTTGATGTCACCGATACTGCAAATATCGACCGCAAGGTGGCAAGGGCGGGTCCGTTTGATATTCTTGTCAACAGTGCCGGCATTGCACGCCATGCCCGCGCCGACAAAACCACACCGGACGATTTTGATGCGGTCATGGCGACCAATCTGCGCGGCGCCTTTTTTGTCACGCAAGCGGTCGCGCGCGGTCTGATCGACGCGAAACGTGCCGGGTCGCTGATCAACATCTCTTCGCAGATGGGGCAGGTCGGGGGTGCCGACCGCGCCGTTTATTGCGCGTCGAAATTTGCGGTCGAGGGGTTTTCAAAGGCGATGGCCATCGACTGGGGGCCGTTGGGTATCCGCGTCAACACAATTTGCCCGACCTTTGTGCGCACACCGCTCACAAGGGACAGTCTGGCCGACAAGGACGTGCACGCATGGATCATGGGAAAGGTCAAACTCGGCCGCATCGGCGAGGTTTCCGACATCATGGGCGCGGTCGTTTATCTTGCGTCGGACGCGTCAGGCCTTGTGACCGGCAGTTCGATGATGATTGATGGTGGCTGGACGTCCGGTTGAAGACCGCAGGCAAAAGGGCTGTTCGTGTCTCTGAATATCATGCGGAAAAACCCGGCCCTTTGGGTTTCAAAGAGCCGGGTTCCAGAATGGCAGGCAAACAGGGAACTCACTTTTGTGGTGGCTGGCACCAAGTACACACCTGCGCGTCTGATACCTTGATGTGCTTCCTTCCCAAATGTGGATGGGTTCACATCCGGGAAAGAGAAATCAGGGCATAGTTCGCTGACAAACAGGCCGTCAGCGGGGAATCGTCTGCACCACAAACAGAATCATTTTTCTTTCAACGGCAGCAATGCAGGGTTGAGATTTGCCACATCATGCTCGCGCTTAGAATAGGCTTTGGGTTTATTTCCGCATTGAGGCGCGATCTGCTACTTGGGTTTAGGTTCAGGGTGGCTGCAAATCCGGTCGAATTCAGGAAACGGGTTCCTCTGCGCCCGGCGCCTAAATCGCGCGCGCGCCCTTGACAAGACCGCCTCAAACGCGTGTATCGCCGAGGAATTTCTAAAACCCCCGAAGGGACAGAAAATGCACGCCTATCGCAGCCATACCTGCGCCGATCTCAGCGCCGCCGATGTCGGCAAAACCGTTCGCCTGTCCGGCTGGGTGCACCGCGTTCGCGACCATGGCGGTATCCTGTTCATCGATTTGCGCGACCATTACGGTATGACTCAGGTGTTGGCCGACCCCGACAGCGCGGCATTTGCCGACGTTGAAAAGGTCCGCAGCGAATGGGTGATCCGCATTGATGGCGAGGTCAAGGCGCGCGACCCTGAACTGGTCAACCCCAAGATCCCGACGGGCGAAGTCGAGGTTTTCATTCGCGAACTTGAAGTCCTGGGCACCGCCGACGAATTGCCTTTGCCGGTCTTTGGCGAGCTTGACTACCCCGAGGAAACCCGCCTGAAATACCGCTTTCTGGATTTGCGGCGTGAAAGCCTGCACGACAACATCATGTTGCGCTCGGGCGTGATTGCCAGTTTGCGCAACCGTATGAATGCCGCTGGTTTCAACGAGTTTCAGACCCCGATCCTGACCGCCAGCAGCCCCGAGGGCGCACGCGATTTTCTGGTGCCGAGCCGCCTGCACCCCGGCAAGATGTACGCGCTGCCCCAAGCGCCCCAGCAGTTCAAACAGCTGATCATGGTCGCAGG
>CAYXNM010000259.1:0-2225 GCA_964466385.1 uncultured Rhodobacter sp.
GCCACATCCGCGATTTGCGCCCTGATCGGTGCAATCCACGGCGCGTCTTCAGGACCGGCCTCCAAGAGCTGCATCCAGATCCGAAAAGCCAGATCGGAGCGCCCGGCCTGCGCCAGATAGAGACCCGAATAGTACCGCGCGCGACCGTCCGCCGGGTCAAGCGAAAGCGCTGTGTTGAGTGCGGTTTCCGCGCCGGGGGAAACGTACCCGCCGGCCGCGATGATCATCAACTCGGCCAGATCCGTGAAATCACCGGCGGTTGCCTGATCGCCGCGCAGGTATATGAATCGCGCCTTTGCTTCATGCGCGGCAGAGAAGTTTCCCAACCTCGCCTCGTGCTGGGACAGCAGTTTCAACCCTTCGATATCGTCGGGGTGTGCATTCACGGTGGCGCGGAGCTGTTCGATCAGCGCGATATATTGCTGATCCGGTTTAGCCACCATGCCCGAAAGATCCCCGACACGGGCCTCCGCCTCCGCCTGGTCGGGGCGATTGTTTTCAGCCGCCGCCAGCGCCGCACGACGTTGAGCCAGCGGCTGATCAGGCGCACCCGTCGCGCCAAGCGTCACGTAGATTGCCATGGTGCCGCCGATCAGCAGGGCGGTCACGCCCAGCAAGGTTGCAACGTTCAGCCCACGCGGGGCCTTCCCCGGTTCAACCCTTGACGACGCCCTTTTGTCCGCTGCCAGAATGCGGCGGGAAATCTCCAGCCGGGCTTGTGCCTCCTCGTCGGGATCAAGCAGCCCCCGCGCCGCGTCGCGGTCGACCTCGGCCAGTTGGTCGCGAAAGACCTGCATGTCCGAATCCATGACGTCGCGGCGACCTGCGCGTTTCCGCAGAACCGGCCACACGATGGCGGCGGCAACGAGAACGCTCATGAATAGGGCAATGGCGATGAAAGGCATTTCAGCTCCCGTTGGCGCGGCGACGGACAATCCGTGGCAGCGTCGTTCTTTTATCCAAACGCGGGCAGGCGCGAAAGGAACATTTTGCCGCTGTTCCCTTTCGGAACCTGCGGTCGGAAAACGAGACTGAAAATGTCGCTAAATCTTTGCGTTGTGCCGCTCGAAGTCTTGGCTTTATGATCCGAAAGGCGCAAGTAGACGCTGAGCGGAGCGGGGAGGGACTCCCCCGAAATCCGCTGCCGTCCACATTTTTGACCGACCTTGGGGATTGCCGCCGCCATGAGACGTTATTCAGCTTTTGCAATCGCGCGCGAATCCGCGCGTTATCATTCCGGATGGGGCCGCGCATGGCGCAGCCCCGAGCCTAAGAAGGAATATGATGTCATCATCATTGGCGCGGGTGGCCACGGATTGGCGACCGCCTATTATCTCGGCAAGAATCACGGGATCCGCAATGTTGCGATCATCGAAAAAGGCTGGCTGGGTGGAGGCAATACCGGGCGCAACACGACGATCATCCGGTCGAACTATTTGCAGGACGAAAGCGCGGCGATCTACGAAAAGGCGCGCTCGCTTTATGAAACACTCAGTCAGGATTTGAACTATAACGTCATGTTCAGCCCCCGTGGCGTCATGATGCTGGCGCAAACGGAACATGAAATTCGCGGCTATAAACGCACCGAGCATGCGAACCGTTTACAGGGTGTTTCAACGCGGTTCATCTCACCCGCCGAAGTCAAGAAACTTGTGCCGATCATCGAACTGGATGGGCCACGCTATCCGGTTCTGGGCGCGCTTTGGCAACCGCGCGGCGGCACGGCGCGTCACGACGCGGTGGCGTGGGGCTATGCGCGCGCCTGCAGCGATATGGGGATGGATATTCTTCAGAAAACCGAAGTGATTGGCATTACGCAAAAAGGCGGAACGGTCACTGGGGTCGAGACCACGCGCGGGGCGATTGCGTGCAGCAAACTCGGCATTGTCGTGGCGGGGCATTCCGGCGTCTTGGCCGAAAAGGCCGGTTTCCGCCTGCCCATCGAAAGCGTTGCCCTGCAAGCGCTGGTTTCAGAACCCGTCAAACCGGTGATTGACGTGGTTGTCATGGCAAACACCGTGCACGGCTATCTTAGCCAGTCCGACAAGGGCGAACTGGTGATCGGTGGCGGGGCTGACGGGTTCAACAATTATACGCAACGTGGGTCCTTCCACCATATCGAGGAAACCGTGCGCGCGTTGATCGAGACCTTCCCGATCATCAGCCGCATGAAAATGCTGCGCCAGTGGGGCGGGATCGTTGATATGACCGGCGACCGCTCGCCC
>CAYXNM010000260.1:0-2171 GCA_964466385.1 uncultured Rhodobacter sp.
TTTGGCATGACCTATGACGAGTGGAACGCCTGGATCTTCTTTGGCGGCGGGCAAGCGCTTTGGGACAAGGTCTCCGGCACTTACGGCCTCAAGGCCATCGCGGCTGGCGCGACCGGCACACAGGCCGGTGGCTGGTTCAACAAGGAAATCAACAGCCCCGAAGATTTCAAGGGCCTGAAGATGCGTATTCCGGGACTTGGCGGCACCGTCATGTCCAAGCTCGGCGTCTCGACGATCTCGCTGCCCGGCGGGCAGATCTACCAGAACCTGGTTTCTGGCGCGATCGATGCGACGGAGTGGGTCGGACCCTTCAACGATTACTTCATGAAGTTCTATGAAGTGACCAAATTCTACTACACGTCCGGCATGCACGAGCCGAATGCCAACCTCGCGCTTTCCATGAATGCGGGCTGGTGGGGCACGCTCAGCGATTATGAAAAGGCCGTGATCGAAGCTGCATCGTTGATGGAAAACGAGCTGATGTACGCCGAGATGCAGGCCAAGAACGGCGAGTTCCTGACCAAGCTGGTGGAAGAGCACGGTGTTGTCGTCAACTCCTATGGCGATGATATCTGGGATGCCTTCGGCGAGGCCGCGGCGGAAGTGTTCGACGAAACACGCGCCAAGTCGCCGCTCGCGGCCGAGGTTGACGATGCGTTCCAGGGCAAGATGCGCGAAATCGGTAAATCGATGGCGTTGTCGCAGGGCCAGTTTGTCAGCCAGCGTAACCGCGTGCTCGGTCTGGACAGCTGATTTCCGGCATATGAAAAACGAGGGCGGGGCCGGTGGCCCCGCTTTTTCGGTGTCCGGCCGGCGCGCATGTGCCGGTTTGCAAGCCGAAAACGGGCCCCCGGCGACTGGCCGCGTGGGGGATGGAGGGGGATGAATGTCTGAACCGGGCAGCGCCGTCGTGATCGAGCGGCATGGAAATCCGGCGGTTTTGACACGATTGGTCGGCTGGGCCATCATCGCGTCACTGGCCGCCTTTCTGATCAACAACATTCTGATCGAGGGTTTTGGCCTCGGTTCCGCCGGGGATCTCTTTTCGGGCGACATGTCCGGCCTGCTGCCGTTTCTGGTTTACGTCGCATTTATCGGTGCCGGTGTCCTTTTGGTCCTGCGCTCGGCGGATACTTCGCTGAGATGGGACGCGCAACGCATCCACCGGATCAACGTCTACATCATCCGCGGCTGTTACTTCGCCATTCTGCTTGTCGGACTGTTCGACATCGCGATTTCATTCATGCGGGTTGAAAAGATATTCGGCCTTTTCCTCAGCGAGACTTGGGTGCGCTATTTCGAGCGCCCCGATTATGTTGGGACTTACGTGCATTTTCCACTGATTATCCTTGGTTTCGTGATTGCGGCTTTCAGTCGGACACTCGGGTTTGTCTGGCTGGCATTGGCGATCATCATTGCCGAACTCAGCATCGTGATTACCCGTTTTGTGTTTTCCTACGAGCAGGCCTTCATGGGTGATCTTGTAAGGTACTGGTACTCGGCGCTGTTCCTGCTGGCCTCGGCCTATACGCTTTTTGAAGAGGGGCACGTCCGCGTCGACATCGTCTATTCGAATTTCGGGCCCCGTGCAAAGGGCGTTGCGAATGTCGTGGGGATCTACTTGCTGGGGATGCCGACATGCGTGGCCATTCTGGCGGTTGGGTTCAGCGGGACACAATCGATCATAAACGGCCCGGTCATGCATTTTGAGATCACGCAGACCGGCAGTATCGGTCTGTTCGTCAAATACCAGATGGCGGCGTTTCTGGGGATCTTTGCAGCAACCATGCTGATCCAGTTCGTCAGCATGCTGTTTGAATCGGTCGCGGACAAACGCGGCGAGCCGGGACATCGGTCGATCGACGTCTTTGCACAATGAGGCACTGAAATGGAACTCGTATTTCTTGTCATTCTGGTTTTGTTGATGGCCTCCGCGCTGGGATCGGGGTTTCCGGTCGCCTTTGCCTTGCCGGGATCGGCCATTCTGACCATCGTTCTTGCCGGCGTGAGCGGCGCGGTCTTCACGGGCGACGCGGCGGCCTATTTCCACACCGGTAATCCGTGGCAGTGGATGTCAGCGGGTGTGACCAACCTTCGAAGTGTCTATTGGGTCGCGGAACGCGACACGCTGATTGCGGTGCCTTTGTTCATCTTCATGGGCATCATGCTGC
>CAYXNM010000261.1:0-2138 GCA_964466385.1 uncultured Rhodobacter sp.
GCAGCATTCGCACGTTAAACGTGCTGGATGACTTCAACCGTGAAGGGTTGGGAATTGAGGTGGACTTCTCGTGTTAGCGCCGATGTAAAAATGACCCGGGTCGCCGGTTAAAAAGTGACCCACCTGTTATGGCTTTCTTTCGTTTTGAGGGAGGGTCGATTGCTAACAGGAGAAGAGGTCATGGAGATCAGGATTTTACACAAGCAGGGCAAAAGCATTCACGCGATTGCGCGGGAGCTGTCGGTCAGCCGGGGGACGGTTCGCAAGTATTTGCGCCAGCCTGGATTGTCGGCGGGATATGGGCCGCGCAAAGGGCGGGCTTCAAAGCTGAACCCGTTCAAGGATTATCTGCGGGATCGGATCCGGAACGCCGCGCCACGTCGTTTGCCAGCCCCGGTTTATCTGCGCGAGATACGCGAACTTGGCTATGACGGCGGGATCACGATCCTGAAGGATTGGCTTTTATTACAACGGCCCGCCCAGGAAACGCCGGCGATCATCCGGTTTGAGACGCCGCCGGGCAAACAGGCGCAGGTTGACTGGACCTCGATCCGGCGCGGCAAGAACAAGCTTTCGGCTTTTGTCGGCACGCTGGGGTTCAGCCGGTTGAGTTTTGTCTGGTTTTCCGAGGATGAGAAGTTCGGAACGCTGGTTGAAGCGCATGAGCGGTTTTTCGATGCCATATCCGGCACGCCGCAGACGATCCTTTACGACAATATGAAGACGGTGCTGATTGACCGGAATGTTTACGGCCCGGGCAAACACCGGTTCCACGCAGGTTTTCGCGAGTTCGCTAAGCACCACGGATTTTCACCGCGCATGTGCGCCCCGTATCGGGCCCAGACCAAGGGCAAGGTTGAGCGGTTCAATCGTTACCTGAAGGAAAGTTTTGTCTGGCCGCTGGAAAGCATGCTCAAACCGCAGGGCTTGATCCTGGATGCGGCCACCGCCAATGCGCAGGTGGGCATCTGGTTGCGGAATGTTGCCAACCCGCGCATCCATGCCGAGACAAAGGAAAGGCCCGTGGACAGGTTTGCACGAGAGGCCGATCACCTTTTCCCCCGCGCGCCTCGCTGGTCTGAGGAAGGGATCAGCGTCCCGGCTGATCTGCAGGCCATCACGGTGCCTCAACACGATCTGTCAATCTATGACGCGATCGGACGTGCCTCATGAACCTGCAATCCGACCGCATTTCGACCCTGTGTGACACCCTCAAGCTTGCCGGTGTCGCGGACAGCTATCCGGCGCTGGCAAGTGCCGCCGCCGAGACCGAGCAATCCTTCACCGATTTTCTGGAGAACGTGCTGCTGGCCGAACGGGATTGCCGACGGTCCAGGTCTGCCTCGACATTGGTCAGGATGGCGGGGTTCCCGGTCGTAAAGACCATGGAGGAATACGATTACAAGTTCGCCAGTTCCGCCCCTAAACGCCAGATCGAACAACTGGCCTCATTGGCCTTCGTCGCCCGCAAGGAGAACGCCGTGTTCTTGGGGCCATCCGGGGTCGGCAAAACCCACCTCGCAATAGCCCTGGGTCACAAGGCGGCCAACGCAGGGATCAAAACCCGCTTCATTACGGCAGCGGACATGATCCTGCAGGTGGAAACCGCTCAGCGCCAAAGTCGGTTGTCCAAATATATGAAGACACTCGCCGGCTACACCCTGCTGATAATCGACGAGATCGGCTATTTGCCCATGCACCGTGAACAGGCGCATCTGTTCTTCCAGATCGTGGCGGCACGCTATGAGAAGGGCTCAACGATCATGACCTCAAACCTCAGCTTCTCAACCTGGGATCAGGCCTTCGCGGGCGACCGGGTTCTGACCGCCGCCATGCTGGACAGGCTCTTGCACCACGCACAGGTTATCCAGATCCAAGGCGAAAGCTACCGGCTCAAAGACAAACGCAAGGCAGGCATCATCGCGCCGGCCCAAGAAAAGGAGAGCGCCCAAACCTAAGCCACCGCCGCAGGCCAACCCGCGCTTGAGATATATGACGTCTCCGCGCGAATTGGCCTGCTAAACCGAAAGGGTGGGTCAAAATTCAACCGGCCAAATGGGTCACTTTTGAACCGGCGTTGACAAGGGGGCTGGAAGACATCCTGATTGCCGTTGTCGACGGCCTCAAGGGCTTCCCTG
>CAYXNM010000262.1:0-2112 GCA_964466385.1 uncultured Rhodobacter sp.
CTCAGTTTAGCCTTGGTAGTACCTTGCGGCCCCCTGATCCGCAGTTTGCCATGATATCGCCCCAGTTGTAGGATAGTCGAGTTCTACGTGGTTATCGTCTAGGGGCTGATCGTGGCGAGATTGGGGAATATTGCATCGAAGGCTTTGGTGGGCTTGGCTGTTGCTGTGGTGGTGGCTGGGTGTGATGTTAGGTCAACTTACCATAAAAAGCCGGTGCACCTCTCAACATCAGCACAGGCAGCATACTTAAAGTTCAAAGCCGGGACTTACAACTTCGTAACTACTCAACCCGGTTGGATCAAGGATTCCCCGGCGATAGCCGCTTGGATAGATTGGAAAGCTGACAGGCCTTGCCGCCTTCCGGTGTTGAGAACGGAGCGAACGTTGGCGTAGAAGTCGGCTCCCCAGTCGGAGCGGAATCCGCCGGTGACCTTGCGGAAGGTGGTCGACGGCCGAATGGCCTGTTCCGAGCCGTTGTTGGTCGGCGGCACATCGCGTTCGCCCATGAAGGTGAACAGGCTGTCACGGTCCTTGCCGTAGCGTTTTCGCAGACGGATCCCATCCTTGTTGGTCGGCTGGCAGGCCATCAGCTTGTCCATTCGCCGCTCCAGATTACCCCGGTATTGCCGCAGCGTGTTGTCCCTCAGATGGTTTCGACGCCGAGCCAAGACGCAGGCCCGCAAGATCAGCATCTTCATTCCCGGCGCAAAGATCGCATCCCCGGCGTCGATGGCGTACTGGCAATCACGCAACTGATGGGCCAGGCAGATTTGCCAGGTCTCTCCGAGGCCCCGCTGGCCACCGTAAAGATCGGACACCCAGATGGCGGGCCTGTGACCATCCATCACCTCCTCGGCCACCGCTTTCGCCCGGCTGTTGCGGATCACGTGGACGCAGACTTCGTCGTTTTGAAAAACCCACTCCCAGGCATTGCGCCCCTTGATCCGCGCTCCGGTCTCGTCGGAACAGACAATCCGGCTTTGCCGCAGGCGGGCCAGTATAGCCAAAAACTGAGCGTCAAAGCCGGGCTTGATCCTCTTGAACAGGTTGGCCAAGGCGGCCTGACTGATTTGCAACCCGTAGAGATCGGCGAACAGTTTCGACAGGCGCTTGTAACTGACTGCGTGTTCGTAACGCATGTAAACCGCCGTCGCCTCAATCGACTGCGTGAACGGAGACCCCGGTTCAAGCCCGGCCGGAACCGGCGCCACGACGTGCTCCGCGCAATGGGGACAGGCTGTCGCGTAAAGTTCTACCCGGGTAACAATGGGGCCCAAGCGAGGCAGTTCGATTTTGTCATAAACCGCATGCAGCCTGTGATCGCTGTCGCCGAGCGTTGAATGACAACGCGGACAGGACGCGGCCTTCGCCACCACCCGCTGATCCGGATTGGGATGCAGCGGACGCCCGCCGCCGCCGTGACCCTTGCGCCGTTTCTTGCGTTTGCCGCGGACCGGTTTCCTGTTGGCCTTGCGTCCATGCGACGGCGGCGTACTGGAGTTGTCCGGTGTCTTCGCGGGCTCGCCAAGCTTAGCCTCAAGTTCCGTGACGCGCTTGAGCAGGTCCGCGTTCGCTGCCAGCAAATCCTGCCCCTGCGCCCACAGGGCGAGGATCAGGGCATTCTTCTCCGCATGCGTCAATCGGCTGAGGTCGGGTAAATGAGTCATGGGTAGCTTGACTCATATCCAGCACATCAATGCAAGAACTTTCTCTATATCTGGTGTCGATTGGATGTGAAAGGGCTGTCTATGGGGTGGGTTGAGTAGTTACCCCATTTCCCTGAATAGAGTTCATCGAATGTCGGTGCGCTGACATCGCCAGCGATGCCGCGCCGCGCTGTTGTTCGAGGAAGCTTCAGGCCTGAGCAATCCGCAAACCGGCCCCAGAGTGACTTTGACCGGTCGCTTGAAGCCGACGAACGACCCCAGGGGAAAGAATCAGATCACAGCGACTGCGGAAAGGGCAAGTCGTCACGCTGAAGGACATCCATGGCTCATTATCCATTATACACACAAAATCTATCCCTAGTGGGTGTGTGCGTCAAGCGGATAGGCAAGGTTCAAGGCTCACATGAAGCGCCTGAAACCCCGAACAATCGATGAACTGTGGAAA
>CAYXNM010000263.1:0-2050 GCA_964466385.1 uncultured Rhodobacter sp.
CTCTGGATACAGGCAGGACCATTATCCGGCGATCAGCCGGCCCAATGCCAGACGACCGATGTGGACCCCGCGCAGTGAAACCAATGAGGCGCGAGACACGCGCGTGCCTTCAACGGCGATAGCGCAAGGCGACCAGTGCTCCGATCATCAGCATCGTCACGAGAGCAGCCATGGAAGCAACGGCAATATCAACATACCATGGGTCAAGCTTGAGCAGTCCCGGAACACCCCGAACATACACGATGGCCCCGGCCCCCAACACACCGGTGACCGAGTTCCAGAAAAGTCCCAGATTGAACGGCGGGATCAGAACTGCCCCAAGATTACCCCAAACGACCCCGATCAATAGCGAGGCCACGTCCAGACCTGTCATGCTCATCCCCTGTCGCGCATAAGACGCGCCTTTTGGCGCTGCCAGTCGCGCTTCTTTTCGGTTTCTCGCTTGTCGGCCACTTTCTTGCCTTTGGCGATCCCCAGTTTCAGCTTGGCCCGGCCCTTGTCGTTGAAATAGAGCCTGAGCGGAACCAGTGTCATCCCTTCGCGGCCGATATTGTTCCAAAGCTTGGAAAGCTCGCGCTTGGAGACCAGCAGTTTGCGCCGCCGACGTTCTTCATGGGGAAAGGATCTGGCCTGCTGGTAGGCCGGGAAATAGCTGTTGACCAGCCACAATTCCCCGTTTTCGACCGTAGCATAACTTTCCGCGATGTTGGCCTTGCCTTCGCGCAGGGATTTGACCTCGGACCCTTCCAGCATGATCCCGCATTCAATGTCGTCCTCGATCGCGAAATGGAACCGCGCCTTGCGGTTCTCGGCGACGACCTTGAAATTGGGATTGGTTTTGGGTTTCGCTGCCATTGCCTAGCTCGCCGTTATTGCCTCCACGTCAATGACGGGTCACTAATTCAGCAACCCCACCCCGCGCATCGCGTCTGCGATCTGTTCCTTGGTGCTGTCCAGCAATCCGGTGAGCGGAGAGCGTACCTCGCCTGAGCATTTTCCAAGCAGAGACAAGGCGTATTTTGCGCCCACAAGACCCGGTTCAACGAAAATCGCGGTATGCAGGGGCAACAGCCTGTCCTGCAGTTCAAGCGCGGTATCCCAGTCGCTTTCAAGCGTGGCGACCTGAAATTGCGAACACAATCGGGGCGCGACATTGGCGGTGACGGAAATACAGCCGATCCCCCCGTGCACGTTGAACCCCAGGGCCGAGGCATCCTCGCCGGAGAGCTGGATAAAATCACGACCGCAGGTCACGCGCTGTTTGCTGACCCGCACGACATCGCCGGTGGCGTCCTTGACGCCGACGATATTGGGCAACCGCGCCAGTTCACCCATGGTCTGGGGCGTCATGTCAACGATCGAGCGCCCCGGAATGTTGTATATGATGATCGGCAGGCCGCATTCATTGAGCGCCTTGTAATGCGCCAGCAACCCGCGCTGCGTCGGCTTGTTGTAATAGGGCGTCACCACCAGCGCCGCATCCGCGCCCACGGCTTTCGCGTGATTGACAAGCGAGATCGATTCAGAAGTGTTGTTTGATCCCGCTCCTGCAATCACCGGCACCCGGCCCGCAGCGGTCTTGACCACCACCTCGACCACGTGTTCGTGCTCTTCATGGCTCAAGGTCGGGCTCTCGCCGGTTGTTCCGACCGGAACGAAACCGTGGCTGCCCTCCTCGATATGCCAGTTCACCAGTTGTTTGAGCGTATCGGTATCCACCTGTCCGTTCTTGAACGGGGTGACCAGTGCAGGTATCGACCCTTTAAACATGACGCGCTCCTTTCCTTTTCCGGCGATTGTCGGTCGGCAATCCATTAACAGGGAAACGAAGGCAGGGGTATGCCGAATTTCGACTATTTCACGCAGCGCTTTGAAAATGATGCGATTGCAGGCTAGACTGACAAAAAATCGGGCGGTTGGGTTTTCAAGGTGTTTGCAGGGTTTCGCGTATTCTTACTGGCGGTGATGGTGCTTCTGCCCGCAGGCACCGGCCTGTTTGCCCAATCCGAGGACGAAAACGGTGCGTTTCTGGCCGCGGCCATGACCGAGG
>CAYXNM010000264.1:0-2041 GCA_964466385.1 uncultured Rhodobacter sp.
GGCCTCGCTCTTGTGGCTCTGGAAAGTGGATGGTCGCGCGCCTGATATCTACGACGTCGCAGGGGTCGCGCTCAGCGTTGCCGGGGCGCTGGTCATCCTGTTGGGGCGCCATGCCGCTGCTTGAAACCGAAATTGCCTTTCATGCGACATTCTGTCCTTTTCCCCACGCAAATCCATCGATTTGATCTGAATCAATGTTCGCGCGCATGTTTGGCTGTCTGCTGATCCTGACATTGCTTTCACGCACTTGAAGCGGCAGACCCTAAGGCTTCAGACATGTCAAGACCTTCCCTGAAGGGCGCAAGCCCTGAACTCGGCGGGGCCTTCGGGCCCTGCTTTTTTTTGCACGACTTGCATCCTTGCCGACAAGCCGACATTCTGGCCCAACAGACGCAGGAGCAAGCATGAACACCGATCCCGACCGCCACGCCATGAAAATGGCCAAAAAGAAAGTCGCGCGTGACAAGATCATGGCGACCAAGACCGATCAGAAAGGGCTGATCATCGTCCATACGGGCAAGGGCAAGGGGAAATCTTCGGCCGCGTTCGGAATGATTTTCCGGTGCATCGCGCATGAAATGCAATGTGCCGTGGTTCAGTTCATCAAGGGGGGCATGTCCACGGGCGAGCGTGATCTGATCCTGTCGAAGTTTTCCCGGGAATGCGCATTTCACACGATGGGCGAGGGATTTACATGGGAAACCCAGGACAAGAGCCGGGACACCGAAATGGCACAGGCAGCCTGGGCCAAGGCCAGGGAACTGATCGCCGAAGCGGGCAACAAGATGGTTCTGCTCGATGAGATCAACATCGCGATTCGGTACGGTTATGTGGATGTCGACGAGGTGGTCGCGTTCCTGACGACCCGGAAACCCGAAATGACCCATGTCGTGCTGACAGGGCGAAACGCCAACGAAAAGCTTGTGGACATTGCCGATCTTGTTACGGAAATGGAATTGGTCAAACACCCGTTCCGTTCAGGGATAAAGGCCCAGATCGGGGTGGAGTATTGAGCCGGTTTCACGTTTGGGAGGGCGGGTAATGCCAGCCGCTGGAACGGCGTGAAACAGAACGCAGTCGGCAAATCGCGCACCGTTACCGACCAGATGGACCCGGCGCGGGCACAGGCGTTCGATGCGGTCATCGGCGGCGGAAACCGCCAATTCGATCCGGGTTTGCCGTTGCCCGCGTTTTGGCATCTCCTCTACTTCTGGGAGATCGCGCCCACCGCCGACATGGGGCGTGACGGGCACCCCAAAACGGGTGGTTTCATTCCGGACACGGGCCTGCCGCGCAGAATGTGGGCAGGCGGGAGGCTTGAACTTGCGCGCGACCTGACGCTGGGCGTGCCGGCAAGGAAACACACGACCATCAAGGCAGTTACACCGAAAACCGGCCGCAGCGGCCCGCTGGCGATCGTGACCCTGGCGCATGACTTTTTTCAGAACGAAGACCTCTGCTTCAGCGAAGAGCAGCTTCTGGTCTATCGCCGCGATCCGGCAGAGAACGCGCCGGAGCCAGAAAGCACACCGGCCCCGCGCGATGAAACCCACAAATGGGAGCGCAGCTTTTCGGCCGGACAATTGTTTCGGTATTCCGCGCTGACCTTCAACGGGCACCGGATACATTATGACCGGGAATACTGCCGCTCGGTCGAGGGATACCGTGGGATCGTGGTTCATGGTCCTTTGCTGGCGCAAACCCTTTTTCATCTGGCCCAATCCGTGACGGGGCCTCTGGCGTCTTTTCGCTATCGCGCGGTTTCACCCTTGTTCGATGACGAGGCCGCCGCGTTTTGTGCGCGTCGGGAGGGCGACGGAGTGTCTCTTTGGGTGCGCGCGCAGGACGGGCGGACATGCATGACCGCCAGTGCCTCTGCCGCGCGCGCTTAGGGCACAGACCTGGTGGATCAAATGATCACGGCCTCATAACAACGGCCAATTCCGTTGACCCTTTTTCCGTGGGTGAGAATGACCGGAGTTGACCTGAAGGGACGTTGAGGTTTGCGCAGGGCCGGTTAACAGGCGCCAAAAAGCGCCCC
>CAYXNM010000265.1:0-2036 GCA_964466385.1 uncultured Rhodobacter sp.
CCCGCCGTTCAGGCCCTTTCGGCCGGGGCGAAACTGGCGGGTTGCTGGATGAACACCGGCGAGGGTGGCCTGTCGCCCTATCATCTGGAGGGCGGGTGCGACATCGTCTTTCAGCTTGGCACCGCGAAATACGGCGTACGCAACGAAGATGGTTCGCTCAACCTCGAAAAATACCAGGAGGTCATGGCCCATCCGCACGTGCGCATGACGGAAATAAAGCTGTCCCAAGGGGCCAAGCCGGGCAAGGGCGGCATCCTGCCCGGTGCCAAGGTTACCCCCGTCATTTCGAAAATCCGGGGCATACCCGAGGGGACGGATTCCATTTCTCCGAACCGCCACCCCGAGATTTCCAATGTGGGCGAACTGTTGGATTACATTGAACAATTACGCGCGCTGTCGGGAAAACCCGTGGGGTTCAAAACGGTCGTCACATCGGAAAAATGGCTGGAGGATCTGTGTTGCGAAATCCATGCCCGCGGACTTGAATCCGCCCCTGACTTCATCACCGTGGATGGCGGGGACGGCGGGACCGGGGCTGCCCCCATGCCCCTGATGGACAATGTCGGACTGACCTTGCGCGAAGCGTTGCCTGTTCTGGTCGATACGCTCAATTGCTTTGGTCTGTGCGATCGGGTGCGGGTCATCGCCTCGGGCAAGCTTGTCACCCCGGCGGAGGTGGCCTGGGCCTTTTGCATGGGCGCTGACTTTGTCAATTCCGCGCGCGGGTTCATGTTTTCACTGGGTTGCATTCAGGCGCTCAGGTGCAACAAGAACACCTGCCCGACCGGTATCACGACGCACAAGCGGCATCTGCAGCACGGCCTCGTCCCCGAGGTCAAAGCGCAGCGGGTCAACAATTTCGTCGGCAAGATCCGCTATGGCGTCAGCCTGATCTCGCATTCCTGCGGGGTCCATCATCCGCGTGAACTGACCCGCGATCATTGCCGGATCGTTCAGCAAAACCTGGTGTCGGTGCCACTGGCGCGGCTTTATCCGGATCAACAGGTGCGCGCGGAGTATTCTTCCGGGTCTGCGCCTTAGCCAGCCGATTCCAAACTTCGCGTCATTGATGTCCTTTGCCCCCCGGATTGCCTGCAATCCGGTTCGCGCATGGTTGCCGCCGTCCGCGCGGAAAGCTAGGTTGGCCGCCAACGGGCGGGCTGGCCCGGCAGGCAAATGAACGGCAAACGGGCGTAAATGTACCGAATCACACTGCATCTGGGGGCGCACAAGACCGCGACCTCGCATTTTCGCGCTCTGCTCTCGGGCAATCAGACCTTGCTGGACAAACACGACGTCGTTGCACCCGATGCCCTGACGATCCGCCGAGAGATCACCCAACTCTTGCCGACAATGGCGCCCGGAACGCCCCTGCCCGCCCGGCCAAAGACCCTGCTGAACCGCCTTTCACAGGGGCATGCCAACCTTTACATGCTTGACGAGAACATCATCGGCACGCCGGTTTCGCTTTTTGGAAACGGGCGCATCTATCCCAGGGCGGCGATCCGGCTGGGACGGGCGCTGCGATTGCTGGACGGGGCGGAAATCCGCGTTTTCCTGTCGATCCGAAACCCTGTCGGTTTCGTACGCGCAAGCTATCTTGAAACCGTGCGCAACAACGGGTTTTCGGCGTTTGACGAATATCTGGCCCGCACACCGTTGGAAGGTTTGCGCTGGTTGCCTCTGCTCAAGGATTTACGCAAATGCGCGCCCGGTTTGCCGATCCATGTCTGGCGCTATGAGGATTACGCCGCGCTGACCCCTCAACTGGTTGCGCTGGCCCTTGACACCCCTCACTTGAGCGACAACGAAATAATACCCCTGGCAGAAATCATTCGCCCCGGCCTGTCGGCGCGTGCCCTTGAAGAAATGCAAAAAACAGGTGTCCGCAAGAGCGACCCCGGTGGATCCTACAGGATCAAGAGGATTTACGAGGCTTATCCCAAATCGGCGAACTATCCTGCGCCCGAGGTTTGGAGCGATTCGGAAAAAGAGGCCCTCAATGCCGGTTACACCCGCGACATGGAAGCGATCCG
>CAYXNM010000266.1:0-2009 GCA_964466385.1 uncultured Rhodobacter sp.
CACCCGACCGTTTGCGCCTGATTGCCCAAGCCATGCGCCACGGGCTGAGTGACGACCAGATCAACCACGCGACTGCCTTTGATCCGTGGTTTCTGGCGCGCATCCGCGAAATCGTCGAGGTTGAGCAGGACCTGCGGCTTGACGGTTTGCCCGAAACGGCCGCGGGTATTCGACAGATCAAGATGATGGGCTTCACCGACGCGCGGCTGGCAAGGCTTTGCGACCGGTCCGAAGACGAAATCCGGCGCACGCGCCGACGCCTGGGGGTCAATGCCTGCTTCAAGCGCATCGACACATGCGCCGCCGAGTTCGAGGCGCAGACGCCTTATATGTATTCCACCTACGAAGCACCGGTCTTTGGCGAGGTTGAATGCGAGGCCCGTCCAACCGACCGCAAGAAAGTCGTCATTCTCGGCGGAGGCCCCAATCGGATCGGTCAGGGGATCGAGTTTGATTATTGCTGTTGCCATGCCTGTTATGCGCTGACGGATGCGGGGTATGAAACGATCATGATCAACTGTAATCCGGAAACGGTTTCAACGGATTACGACACGTCCGACCGGCTCTATTTTGAACCCTTGTCCATGGAACACGTGATGGAAGTCTTGCGGGTCGAACAGGAAAACGGAACCTTGCACGGTGTCATTGTGCAGTTTGGCGGGCAAACGCCCCTGAAACTGGCCAACGCACTGGAAGCCGAAGGTATCCCGATCCTCGGCACCACCCCTGACGCCATCGACCTTGCCGAGGACCGCGAGCGGTTTCAAAAGCTGTTGAATGATCTCGGCCTGAAGCAACCTTACAACGGCATTGCCGCGTCTCCGGAGCAAGCCTTTGTGATCGCGAAAGATGTCGGCTACCCGCTGGTGATCCGCCCGTCCTATGTTCTTGGCGGCCGCGCAATGGAAATCGTGCGCGATGACGCACAGCTGACCCGCTATATCAACGAGGCCGTCACGGTTTCCGGTGACAGCCCCGTACTGCTGGACAGCTACATCGTCGGCGCGATCGAAGTGGATGTCGATGCCTTGTGCGACGGAACCGACGTTCACGTCGCCGGCATCATGCAGCATATCGAGGAAGCCGGTGTTCATTCCGGCGACAGCGCCTGTTCGCTGCCGCCCTACACGCTGTCGCCCGAAATCATCGCGGAACTGAAGGAACAGTCGCGTGCGCTGGCGCTTGGTCTGAACGTCGTTGGCCTGATGAACGTCCAATTCGCCATCAAATCCGGCGAGATTTTCGTGCTGGAGGTCAACCCGCGCGCCAGCCGCACGGTTCCCTTTGTGGCCAAGGCGACCGACAGCGCCATTGCGTCAATCGCCGCGCGCCTGATGGCGGGCGAACCGCTTTCGAATTTCCCGCACCGTCCGCCCTATAAAGCCAACGCGCGCGAGGACGAGACCCTTCCCTTTGCCGACGCCATGACGCTGGCCGACCCCGATACGCCCTGGTACTCGGTCAAGGAAGCGGTCATGCCCTTCAACCGTTTTCCCGGCGTTGACACCATTTTAGGCCCCGAGATGCGGTCCACGGGTGAAGTCATGGGCTGGGACCGTACGTTTGAACGCGCATTCCTGAAATCCCAGATCGGCGCGGGTCACATCATGCCCGAAAACGGCCTTTTGTTCATTTCGATCAAGGATGCCGACAAGACCGACGAAATGCTGGAAACAGCAACGATCATGACCGAACTTGGGTTCGACATTCTGGCGACGCGTGGCACGGCGGCGTTCCTGACCGGGAATGGCATCGCGGCAACCGTTGTCAACAAGGTCTACGAAGGGCGGCCAAATGTGGTCGATAATCTCAAGAACGGGGAAATCAGCCTGATTTTCAACTCGACCGAAGGGGCGCAGGCGGTCGAGGACAGCCGGGAAATCCGTTCGGTCGCCCTCAACGACCAGATCGTCTATTACACCACCGCCGCGGCCAGCCACGCCGCGGCCCGCGCGATGCGCAATGCGCGGCGCGAAGGGGAGATCACGGTTCGCCCGTTGCAGGGGTGA
>CAYXNM010000267.1:0-2001 GCA_964466385.1 uncultured Rhodobacter sp.
ATCGAAAAAATGGCGTTGGTCCAGACCGGATTGTAAAGGGCAGCAAGCAGCAGCCCGACAACCGCCGCGTTGACACCTTTCAGGGCCTTTTGCATGGCCCCCAGGTGGCGCAACCTGTCCCAGAAAGGCAAGGCCCCGACCAACAGCAGAAAGGACGGAAAGAATATCGCGACAAGGCAGACCAGAGCGCCCCACAGCCCGTTGGGCGGCATTGCCAGCACAGTCCCAAGGTAGGCCGAGAACGTGAACAGGGGGCCGGGAACCGCCTGCGCGGCCCCGTAACCCGCCAGAAACACGTCGTTAGAGACCCACCCGGTCGGGACAACCTCGGACTGTAGCAGGGGCAAAACGACGTGGCCTCCGCCAAAGACCAGCGACCCTGACGAATAGAACCTTCCAAAGACCATCAGCGTCTGGGACGGCACAACCGAGCTGAGAAACGGCAAACCGATCAGCAGACCGAAAAACAGGCCGAGCGCGACGACCGAAACGCGCGGATTGATTGAAATCTGCGAAGATACGCGATCGGATTGCGATCCCTCGTCCAACAGAACAAGACCCAATCCACCCCCCAGCAAGATGACGACGAACTGCATCATGGGCACGGGAACGCTCAGCAGGATCAGGGCGGCGGCCAGCGCCATGATCACGCGGGTTGAATCCGTGCACATCTTGCGTGCCATCAACCAGACCGCCTGCGCAACCACCGCAACCGCAACAACCTTGAGACCATGAAGCGCCCCGGCAGCCGCCGCCCCCTGATAGGAAAGCATACCCCAGCCAAACGCGACCATCAGCAGGGCCGAAGGCAATGTAAACCCGATCCAGGCGGCCAGCGCACCAGCCATGCCCCCCCTGGAAAGCCCGATGCCGATCCCCACCTGGCTCGAGGCGGGACCGGGAAGAAACTGACAAAGCGCAACCAGATCGCCGTAAGCGCGTTCATTCAGCCAGCGCCGGCGGGTGACGAATTCGTCATGGAAATAGCCGATATGTGCGACCGGCCCGCCAAAGGAGGTGCACCCAAGCTTGAGGAACACCCAGAGAATACCGAAAGGACCGGGTCGGTCGCGTCCGGTGTGCTCGTCTCTATCGGGGCGGTGTTCTGGCAGCGTCGGCACGCCCCTCAGACCACGTCGATCTGAATGTCGCCGATCCCGTCGATGGCGCCACGCAATCGGTCGCCTCTGACCGTGGGGCCAACACCCGCCGGCGTTCCCGTGTAGATGAGATCGCCAGGCGCCAGTTCAAACAACCCCGACAAAGCCGCGATGATTTCCGGAATGTCCCAGATCATCTGATTGACATTGCCGTCCTGTCGGGTTTCGCCGTTCGCCTCCAGCCAGATGCGCGCATCCGCCGGGTGACCCGTTTCGAAGGCCGGGGCAATCACACCGCAAGGCGCGGCGTTTTCAAACGCCTTGCCCACTTCCCACGGTCGCCCCGCCTTCTTGGCGACACCCTGCAAATCGCGCCGAGTCATGTCCAGACCGGCCGCATAGCCGAACACATGCTCAAGCGCCCGGTCCTTGGGAATGTCGCTGCCTCCGCTGGCAAGGGCAATGACCAGTTCCACCTCGAAATGGACGTTTTGCGTTTTGTCGGGATACGGGAAATCGCTGCCTGACGCCAATACCGAGTCCGGGTTTTTCTGGAAAAAGAAAGGCGGTTCGCGGTCGGGATCATGCCCCATCTCGCGGGCGTGGTCGGCATAGTTGCGCCCCACGCAATAAATCCTGTGGACGGGGAAAAGCGCGTCCGTGCCGTGTATCGGCAGGGCTGTGACCGGAGCGGGCGGAAAAAGAAAGGTCATCGGTCTTGTCATTCCTTTACCTGTATTGCGCCATTCTTGCATGGGTCGGCGGATATTCCTTGTGAAACCTTAACAGCGTCTTCATCGGGCCGAAACCGGCCAAATCCATGATTTGCGGCGCGGCCCGCGTCAAAGCAGTGTCAAGAAACCACCTAATCCCAACGACCTGACCGATTGACCCCCCCGAA
>CAYXNM010000268.1:0-1999 GCA_964466385.1 uncultured Rhodobacter sp.
CAGGGGATGGTCGGGAAACTGGCTGACAGGCTGGCAACCGAAGGTGGCTCGGCCGAAAGCTGGGCCCGTCTGATCCGCGCCTACGGGGTGCTCGGGGAGACCGGGAAAGCAAAGCAAACCTGGCTGCGTGCGAAATCCGCTTTTGAAAATGACAACGCGGCCCTTTTGCTGCTGAAAAACGCTGCCACGGACGCCGGCGCCGCACAATGAGCGCCCATACGGACGACGAGCGCCTTCGCACGCTGTTACGCGGCAAGGCGCTGATGGGTCTGGACCTTGGCACGAAAACCATCGGGGTTGCGGTCTCGGATACGCTCTGGTCGGTGGCAACGCCGCTGCTGACCGTCCAACGCAGGAAATTCACGCTGGACTGGCAGGCACTGGAAACGATCGCCCGGGACCGCGACATCGGCGGTCTGGTGCTGGGACTGCCGCGCAACATGGACGGGTCCGAAGGCCCTCGATGCCAGGCAACCCGCGCGTTTGCGCGGAATCTTCGGGCCAAAACCCCCCTGCCCGTCGCATTCTGGGACGAACGCCTGTCAACCGTCGCCGCGGAGCGCGCCCTGCTGGAAGCGGACACATCACGAAAACGTCGCGCCCAGGTCATTGACCATGTCGCGGCGAGCTATATTCTTCAGGGAGCGCTGGACCGGCTGGCGCATATGCAAGAGTAGACCGCCGCATGACCGATGAAATCTGGCACCGCGAAGAGATTGACAGCCCGTGTCAAAAAATCTGCCTGATCCACGAGCCGTCGGGTCTGTGTATCGGGTGCCACCGAAGTCGCGCCGAAATTGCCATGTGGTCGCGTTATTCTGCGCAGGAACGCCAATCCATCATGACCGCCCTTCCCGACCGCGCGTCGCAACTGCGCACCGGGAGGCGCGGCAGACGATCGGGCAGGACGCCCCGTGACACCGACCCAATGAACGGGTGACTTGGGCGCGATCCTGAGATAGAAACTGGAACCGGGGGACGAAAAGACTCATGCGGACATTTCTGGTTCTTGTGGTGCTGGTTCTGTTGTTTGCCCTCATCCGCAACAACACCGGGTTCGACCCTTCGCTCGGCGCCATCGATCCGACCCTGCTGGGATATGGTGCGCTTTTCGCAGCCGGCATCGTTGCGGCGGAATTGCTGCGACCGCTGCTGACGCGCCTTGGGGCCTCTTCGCGGTTTGTCGTCGTGGCCGTTCTGGCGGGACTTGTCTGGTACACGCTGGACCGCGCACATGTCTCGGACGTGATTTCCAACGCCGTTTTCAATGTTGAGAGCGTCAGTTCGGACGAAACGAAAACCCCCGCCGAAGTGATCTTGAAACCCGCTTGGGACGGGGTTTTTCGCACGGTCGCGCAGGTCAACAACCGAAGTGTCGGGGTTCTTGTCGCCCCAGCCTCGCCGGTCGTGGTTCTTCAGTACGAAGAGGCCGAGCGACTGGGGCTTCACCCGGAAACCCTCGATTTCAATGCCCGGATCGCGGTTGCCGAGCGCAAGATTGTTGCCGCGCGGTTCACGCTTTCGTCCATCCGCATGAACGCGATCGAACTTTTCGACATCGATGCGGCCATTGCTGAAAAAGGGGCGGTTGAAAGCAATGTCTTCGGCCTGTCGTTCCTGAACCGTCTTTCCGGTGTCGCGCTCAGGAACGGCGACCTCGTTTTGCGTCAATAAGGCGCGGTCGGGCCATCCGGTCGGCGCGCGCCTGATCAGCGGCCGTAAAGCCATGTCTCTTTTTCAATTTCAGGGCGGAAATAAACGATCGCCCGCCCCGCCGACGAGGCCTTGGCGCCGTCAGACCACGGTGCGACGCCGTGAAGTGTAAACCGATGAAGAACATAACTTTCGCCGGGCACCACGTGGACCGGAACGCGCTTGCAGCGCTCAAACGCCGCGTGCCGGGCGGAATGATAGGTCCGGGTCAGGTCGACGTTTGGCCAGTCCCCCGGATCAGCGCCTGAAAGGGCCTCTTTCAGCGCGGTTGCGATCAGGTGATGGG
>CAYXNM010000269.1:0-1970 GCA_964466385.1 uncultured Rhodobacter sp.
GTCTGCCAATTGGCATATTCGCGCACTTTTTCACCGGTGCGCGGATCGACCTCACCCAAGGGCAGCTGCTCCATCGTGATGCAGTTTTCAACGGGGCAGACGTTGACGCAAAGGTTGCACGCCACGCATTCCGCGTCATTCACCTGAAACCCGCGCGCGCCGTCGATCGTATCGAAAATCGCCTGATGCGAGGTATCTTCGCAGACAGCAAAACACCGCCCGCATTTGATGCACGCTTCCTGATCAATCTTGGCCTTGGTGACGTAATTCAGGTTCAGGTCCTGCCAGTTCCGACAGTTTGGCACAGCCCGCCCGACAACCGACGCAACGCTTTCGTGCCCTTTCTCATCCATCCACTGACCAAGGCCCGAGATCATCTCTTGCACGATATGAAACCCATAGGTCATGGCCGCCGTACACACCTGCACGTTGCCCGCGCCCAGCGCCAGAAACTCAGCCGCGTCGCGCCATGTGGTCACGCCGCCGATCCCACTGACGGGCAGGTTCGCGGTCTCGGCGTTGCGTTTGATTTCGGCCACCATGTTCAGCGCGATCGGTTTGACCGCAGGTCCGCAATAGCCGCCATGGGCGCCGACCCCGTCGATTGTTGGTTCCGGCGCGAACAGGTCCAGATCAACCGACGTGATCGAGTTGATCGTGTTGATCAGGCTGACCGCATCGGCCCCGCCATCCTGTGCCGCTTTCGCAGGTTTGCGAATATCGGTGATGTTCGGAGTCAGCTTCACAATGACGGGCATGCGCGTGTATTGCTTGCACCAGCGCGTGACCATTTCGATATATTCCGGCACCTGCCCGACGGCGCTGCCCATGCCGCGTTCGGCCATTCCGTGGGGGCAGCCAAAGTTCAGCTCGACCCCGTCAGCGCCTGTTTCCTCGACCAGCGGCAGGATCTTTTTCCAAGGCTCCTCCTCGCACGGGACCATCAGCGAAACGACAATGGCGCGGTCGGGGTAGTCGCGCTTGACCGATTTGATCTCGCGCAGATTGACCTCCAAAGGGCGGTCGGTAATCAGTTCGATGTTGTTTAGCCCCAGCAAACGTCGATCCGCGCCCCAGATCGCGCCGTATCGAGGCCCGTTCACGTTGACGATTGGCGGTCCTGCTTCGCCCAGAGTTTTCCAAACGACGCCGCCCCATCCCGCTTCCAAAGCGCGACGAACGTTGTATTCCTTGTCCGTCGGTGGCGCCGAGGCCAGCCAGAACGGGTTGGGGGATTTTATGCCTACGAAATTGCTTGTCAGATCAGCCATGTATCCAGCCTCCGGTTTTTCTGGTCGCCGCATAAGGTGACGCCCAATTTGTGAAAGAAGTCGACAGGGGTGCGCCCGGCCTGGAGGGTGCGAATGCGCCCTCCGTGGGGAGGTCGGGCGCAACCCGGGCCAAAGCCCCGGGCATTGGAAATTCTGAGGGCGCCGCGTGCCTCATTTGGTGCTTTCCGACAGCGCGGCATGAATATTTTCAGCAGCATCGCGCCCTTGGGCCACCGCCGTTACGGTCAGGTCATCGCCACCGCTGGCGCAATCACCCCCGGCCCAAACACCCGCCAGACTGGTCGCGCCGGTGTCATTGACAGCAATCTTGCCACTCTCAAGCTTCAGCCCGTCTGGACTTCCGTCCAGCTTCTGGCCAATCGCGCTAAGCACTTGATCTGCCTCCAACCGGAACGCCTCGCCCGTTTCCGTCAGCTTGCCATCAACCGACCGGGTCCGCGAGAATTCGGCAAACCCGTCGCCAACCGATTTCGGCGCGGCGTTGTAAATGATCCGCACCCCTTTTGAGGTCGCGAGATTCTGTTCAAAATACGAGGCCCCCATGGCCGCCTTGTCGCGCCGATAGACCATGGTGACCGTTTCCGCCCCCAGCAATCGCGACTGAACCGCCGCATCCACCGCCGTCATCCCGCCGCCAATGACCACCACGTTGCGCCCAACCGCAATGTCGGTCTTGTC
>CAYXNM010000270.1:0-1952 GCA_964466385.1 uncultured Rhodobacter sp.
TGCAGGCGATTGTCGACGGCAAGCTGCCGCGCGGCCCGGTTGCGGTTTCCACGGGCATTCGTCTTGTCTCGGTCGCAAAGGGGCAGGCGGTGTTTGAAGGTGCGCCCTCGGATGATTTTCGCAATCCTTTGGGAAGTGTGCATGGCGGCTGGTATGGTGCGATCCTTGACAGTGCGCTGGGCTGCGCGGTTCACACTGAAATGCCGGTTAGTGGACTTTACACGACGCTGGAATACAAGATCAACATCACGCGGGCAATACCGGTGGGTATGCGCGTGCGGGCAACGGGAAATACCCTGCATGTGGGGCGCTCGACCGCTGTGGCCGAGGCGCGTCTGGTTGGGATCGAAGACGGCCGGACTTACGCGACCGGTTCGACGACCTGCATCATTCTGAACGGCTAGGCCTACGCCCGTTCGGAATATTCCATGGTTTCGGTGTGGATGACGATCGCCTCGTCCTGACCCACAAACGGCGGCACCATCACGCGCACGCCATTATCCAGAACCGCAGGTTTGAAACTGTTTGCCGCCGTCTGGCCTTTGACCGCGGGTTCGGTTTCCACCACCGTGCAGGTCACTTTTTGCGGGAGAGTCGCACTCAGCGCCTCGTTCTCGTGGTATTCGATGGTGATGGTCATGCCGTCCTGCAGGAAGGGGCGGCGCTCTCCCAGAATGTCGGCAGGCAGTTCGATCTGGTCATAGGTCTGGGTGTCCATGAACACCAGCATGCCGTCGCTTTCGTAAAGAAACTGCTGGTCTTTTTGTTCCAGCCGCACCTTTTCGACTTTGTCAGCGGCGCGAAACCGTTCGTTGAGCTTGCTGCCATTGCGCAGGTTTTTCATTTCCACCTGCGCGAACGCGCCGCCTTTGCCCGGCTTGACATGTCCGACCTTCACCGCAACCCACAGGCCGTCATTGTGTTCAAGAACGTTTCCGGGACGGATTTCGTTGCCGTTGATTTTTGGCATCTGTTCACCTGTATTCTATGTTTGAAACCAAGTTGGCCGAGCTATAGCCAGCGCATTGACTTCTGGCAAGGTTGCGGTGGGAATTGAAAAGACGGGTCGCAGAGCTATGCGTTGAGCGCATAGGTGGTATTCCAAAGTTGCACCCCCGAATCGCCACAAATTGGTCATATTGTGCCTCAAGCCAAAAAGACAAGAGCAAAAATGAAAAGGACAACGTATGTACGATTACGTTGATGCAACTGCATTTTCCAACGATCAGGGATCGCGGGCGCGCAAATTGTTCGCCGCTGTGGTTCTTGCCGCACTTGATGATGCCATTGCCGATGACAAGAAATACGGAAACGGCCCGGAAGTGATCGCCCGCTGGGCCCGCTCTCGCGATGGGCGCGAGGTTTTGATGTGTGCGGGGATCGACCCCAACGAGCGTTGTGTCAAAGGGATGATGTCCTTTGTGGGCCGGGGTGTCCGCACGTCGGTTGCGCTTTCGCGCGAAGAAAGCGAACGTCAGCATCAGGCCCGCGCGGCCTGACGCCCAATCCGACTGTGATCTTGATGAGAGGCGTGCCCGATCCGGGCGCGCTTTTTCTTTTCGCGATTGCCGCGCATTGGCAAGGTTATACCAGCACGCCCAATGACCAACCCATGATTGAGGGGTCATAGAAGATCGCGGAACGCGTGCACCCCCCCGGCCTTTTGGCACGAACCCCGCTACCATTCCCGTCCGGCGGATACGCCTTGCAGCGCCTGCCTGCCCGTCACGCTGAAAGCGTGCCTCTGGCACGACGTCAGGCGCTTTTGCAACGGTGCAATGCGTTGATAACATTGATATTTGACACAAGGACAACACACGCGACAACCAAGCGCCACAAAGCACCCACCCAGGCAGGCGCTGCCCTCATCGCTGCTCTGTTAAGGGTGCGAAGGTCCCGGTTTATCAAATCAATTGCGCTTGAAACCGGGTATCCACAAGTCAGTGATTGGC
>CAYXNM010000271.1:0-1894 GCA_964466385.1 uncultured Rhodobacter sp.
TTTGCCCAATCCGAGGACGAAAACGGTGCGTTTCTGGCCGCGGCCATGACCGAGGCGCGCAAAGGAAACTGGACCAAAGCCGCCGGGATCGCGCGGCGCGTCAGCGACCCGGTTGCAAGCGATATCGTTGAATGGATGCGCCTGCGCGACGGTGGTGCTTTGTGGCCCGACTATATGGGGTTTTTGAAAAACCATCCTGACTGGCCCAATCTGGGAACCATTCGAAACCGTGCCGAGGGCGCCTTGCCCGCAGATTTCACCCCCCGCGAAGTCATCGCATATTTCAGCACCAACAGCCCCAACACCGGTCAGGGTGTACTGCGCCTGACCGATGCGCTGAGCGCAATCGGCAGGACGGACGATGCCGAGCGGGAGGCGATCCGTGCATGGCGGCAGTTCGCCATGACCAAGGACGAGCGCGTGCGCCTGCTGGCGAACTTCGAAACGGTATTGCAGCCGCACCATATCGCCCGCCTGGACATGCTCTTGTGGCGCAACCTGTCGCGTCAGGCCAAGGGGCTTTATACGCTGGTGCCCAAGGGCTACCCCGAACTTGCGCGCGCCCGCCTTGGGTTGCGCGAAAAAGTCAGCGGTGTTGACAGGCTGATCGCAGCCGTTCCCAAGGCATTGAAAGACGATCCCGGCCTGGCTTACGAGCGGTTCCTGTGGCGCGCCAAAAAGGACAAATACGACACCGCGCGTGATTTGCTGATCGAACGGTCCATTTCCGCAGCCGCACTGGGACGGCCCGATAAATGGGCATCGCGGCGTCGCACGATCGCGCGTCAGGAAATGCGTGATGGGAACGACAAACGCGCCTACAGAATCGCCTCGCAGCATTTTCTTGAAAGGGGTTCGGATTATGCCGACCTGGAGTGGTTGTCAGGTTACCTTGCGCTTCGCAAACTGAACAATCCGTCAGCGGCTCTTTATCATTTCAACCGGTTCCGCGAAGCCATCGCCACGCCGATCAGCTATGGCCGTGCGGGGTATTGGCAGGGGCGCGCGTACGAGGCACTGGGCGACCGGCAATCGGCCATCGCGGCCTATACTTTTGCAGCAGGGTATCAGACCAGCTTTTATGGGCAGTTGGCGGCCGAGAAAACGGGCGCGCTGCCCGACGCCACATTGAACGGGCGCGAAGTTTCACCGGACTGGCGTCTGTCCGGTTTCACCGACCTGCCCGTCATTCGCGCAGCGCTCTTGTTGAACTATGCCGGGGAAACCAATCTTTCGGAGCGGTTTTTCCGCACGTTTGCAAAAGGGCTCGACCGGCAGGGCCTGCAACAGCTGGCCGATCTGACAATGGAAATCGGGCGGCCGAATTTCGCGGTGCGCCTGTCAAAGCAGGCGGCAAGAATGGGATACGTTCTGCCGAAAACCTATTTTCCACTGACCGACCTGGCCGGCAAAAAGCTGAAAGTCGCCCCCGAAGTCGCCATGTCGATCGCCCGCCGCGAAAGCGAGCTTAACCCTCAGATCATCAGCCCCGCAGGTGCGCGCGGCCTGATGCAACTGATGCCCGCGACCGCGCGAAATGTGTCAAGAAAACTGGGGCTGGCCTATTCGAAATCGCGCCTGACCAGTGACTGGCAGTATAACGTGACGCTTGGGTCAGCCTATCTGGCCGACCAGCTGGAGGCCTTTGATGGCAGCTATATCCTTGCCTTTGCCGCTTACAACGCCGGCCCGCATCGCGCAAAGCGCTGGATCGAGCAATATGGAGACCCGCGCCGGGACAATATCGACCAGATCGACTGGATCGAACACATTCCTTTCCGCGAAACCCGCAACTATGTGATGCGCGTGGTGGAATCCCTGCATGTCTACCGCGCGCGGATCAGTGGGCAGGTGCAGGCGATCAGACTCTCCAAAGACCTGAAAAAGGGTTAGG
>CAYXNM010000272.1:0-1885 GCA_964466385.1 uncultured Rhodobacter sp.
ACTATCAAAACTATCCGGGCGTTCAGCCGTTTTCTGCCTATAGCCCCGACTGGGTTTTGACATCGCCGGATTGAACCCGTTGCAGGCTTGCCAGCCCACCCGCGATCGTTCCCGCCGAAAAATATGCGTCAAGATCAATGATCGCCTGCCAGATCGGGTAGGCTTTCTTGCCCGACTTGAAACCGGCCAGCCTCTGGTCGATCACCCGTCCGGTCAAATCGCGATCGATCTGCATCTGGCGCACGACCAGTGGCCCGGCCACACCAAGTTTTTCAGGCCTTTCAAGAACGATGTCACCGAATTGCAGGAGGTCGGCGAATTCCGGGTACATATTCCCCAGAGTGCGCGGAATGAACAGGCGTTTCTTGGGACCGCGCTGAATGAATTTCTCGTATTCGCGGTACTGAAAATCGATGCCCCAGCGCATTTTGTAAACGATCTCTGAAAGAGTGGCATAGGGCAGAACGGTGTTTGCGTCTTTCTGCATCGCCTCGATCTGGTAGTCCCTATAAAACGGGCATTGCAACAGTTTTTCGCTGAGTGTCGCAAACGAACCGTTCGGGCGCGCGCCGTCAAGACCGGCGCGTTCCTCGGGCGTTTCGCAACGCCAGCTCTTCACCAACGCTCTGCCATTGAGGGAAACCGTCGATTGTCGTGGGGGAATCGCGCAGCCGGTCAGAATTAACAATCCGCTCAATACCACAACTATCGAAATCTTGGCTTTGGTCATTAAATCCACCGGAACCGGGCCCCCAAGATCGAGGTATGCCAGTTCGGGTGAGCCTGAGTCTCATTCTTGCCCTAATTTCAGGGGGTTCCCGGATAACCGTGATCACGGGGCAACAAATCCTTTTTCATTGGACCCGATTGATGAACAATCCAGCGTCAGGCCCTTGAATGTTCACGAATCCAACGAAATCCCAAATGGCCCCGGAACCCGGCCCATCCGTGTTGCCCAGCCGTCATTCCGCGTTCAGCCAATCCGACCCGCAAAACGATTCTCTGGGACAGGGCCAGGAAATCACTCCTGCGGGATCACCCGCAAGCCCAACTCGCGCAGCGCCTCGTTCGTTGGGTCGCTGGGGGCCTGCATCATCAAGTCTTCGGCGCGCTGGTTCATGGGGAACATGATGACCTCGCGGATGTTTTCAGCGTCCGCCAGCAGCATCACCATGCGGTCAACCCCCGGCGCAACGCCTGCGTGGGGCGGCGCGCCAAGTTTGAATGCCGACAACATGCCGCCAAAGTTTTCATCAACGAAAGCGCGGTCATGGCCGACGATCTCGAACGCCTTATACATGATCTCGGGGCGGTGGTTTCTGACGGCACCCGAGGAAAGCTCGATCCCGTTACAAACGATGTCATATTGATAGCCGAGGATGTCGAGCGGGTTTTCGTTTTCCAGCGCCTCAAGGCCACCTTGGGGCATGGAAAACGGGTTGTGGCTGAAGTCGAGCGCGCCTGTTTCCTCGTCGGCCTCGTACATGGGGAAATCGACGATCCAGCAGAACCGGAACTCGTTTTTCCAGTCGTCGTTTTTCTGTGTGTCGGCCCAGACCTGATCGCGCGCCTTGGCGGCAACGGCCTGAAAGGATGCTGGCTTGCCGCCCAGAAAAAACGCGGCGTCGCCGACGCCAAGGCCGAGCTGCGTGCGGATCGCCTCGGTCCGTTCGGGGCCGATGTTCTTGGCCAGAGGGCCTGCGGCTTCCATGCCGTCGCCCTGATCGCGCCAAAAGATATAGCCCATCCCCGGCAGGCCCTCTTTCTGGGCAAATGAATTCATCCGGTCGCAGAATTTGCGCGACCCGCCGCCGATGGCGGGAATGGCACGCACCACGTTTCCTTCGGTTTCCAGAAGCGACGCGAAGATCTTGAAGCCGGAGCC
>CAYXNM010000273.1:0-1882 GCA_964466385.1 uncultured Rhodobacter sp.
CCTGATTGCCGACATCATCGGCATCATCACCAACCCGAGGCTCTTGCACCCCAGATGACCGACGAACAGACATATTCCGCCGCCGGAGAAGTCGGACAGGTCCGCATGCGCCGCACGCGCACGCAGCGCATCTGGATCGACCTGAAAAAAGCGCCCCCCACGGCCATATTCGGCCTGATCGTGGTTTTGATCTATGCGTTTGTCGCCATATTCGCGCCGGTCCTGTCCCCCTACGGGCAGGCCGAGATATTTCCCGAACCCTACGCCCCTTGGGGCGGGGATTTCCTGCTTGGGACCGATCAGATCGGACGCGATATCTTTTCGCGCCTGATTTACGGTGCACGCAACACGATCGGGATTGCGCTGACAACAACCCTGCTGTCCTTTGCCATCGGGGGTGGTTTTGGCCTGATGGCCGCCATCAATCAAAGTTGGCTCGACCAGATACTCTCGCGCTTTGTGGATGTTCTGATGGCGATCCCGTCGCTGATTTTCGCACTGATGCTGCTGTCGATCTTCGGGTCGACCACGTGGGGCCTGATCATCATCATTGCCGTTCTGGACAGTACGCGGGTATTCCGCCTCACCCGCGCGGTGTCGCTCAACGTCGTTGTCATGGACTATGTGGAAGCCGCCCACCTGCGCGGCGAAAAGCTGCCCTGGATCATGCGGCGCGAGATTTTGCCCAACATCCTGCCGCCCTTGGTCGCGGAATTCGGGCTGCGTTTCAGTTTCGTCTTTCTGGCGATTGCCGCGCTCAGCTTTCTGGGCGTCGGCATCCAGCCCCCCACGGCGGACTGGGGCTCGATGGTGCGGGAAAACGCGTCGTTGATCCAGTTCGCGAAATACGACCTGAAAGGCGCGCTGACGCCGCTGTTGCCCGCCGGGGCGATCGCGCTTCTGACGATCGCGGTCAACTTTGTGGTTGACTGGTTCCTGCAAAAAACTTCGGGGCTGAAGGAATGAGCACGCACAAAAAAGGCACCAAGGGCGATATCCTGCTGGAAATGAAGGACGTCGTCATCGACGGCTTTTCGGATGAGCGGTGGCACGAGATCATCAAGGGCGTCGGCCTCACGCTGAAACGTGGTGAAGTGCTGGGGCTTATCGGCGAAAGCGGCGCGGGGAAATCGACCCTCGGGCTGGCCGCGATGGGGTTCGGCCGCCCCGGTATCCGCCTGACATCCGGGACGATCATGTTTGACGGCATGGAACTGAGAACCATGGCGGACAAGGAAAAACAAAAGCTTTGGGGAACGCGCATGGCCTATGTCGCGCAATCCGCTGCCGCCGCTTTCAACCCGGCGCACAAACTGATCGACCAGACCATCGAGGCCAGCCTCCGAAACGGGAATGTCAAGGAAAAGGACGCGCAGAACGACGCGATCGAGCTTTATCGCGCCATGCAACTGCCGGACCCCGAAAATATCGGCTTTCGGTATCCCCACCAGGTCTCTGGCGGGCAGTTGCAGCGCGCGATGACGGCGATGGCGATGGCCTCGCGGCCCGATCTGATCATCTTCGACGAACCGACGACTGCACTTGACGTGACGACGCAGGTCAATGTTCTGGCCGCCATGCGCGAGGCGGTCGAGCGATTCAATACCGCTGCCATTTACATTACGCACGATCTGGCGGTGGTGGCGCAGATGGCGGACCGGATCAAGGTTCTGCGCTATGGCGAGGAGATGGAGGAAGCCCAAACCCGCAAAATGCTCAAATCCCCAAAGCATCCCTATACGAAATCCCTGTGGTCGGTTCGGTCGATCTATAAGGAACCCGAAACGAGCGACGACAATATCCTTGAAATTCAACGCGTTGATGCGGCTTATGGCAAGGGTCTGAAGGTTTTGCACGACGTCAACATCTCGATCCCGCGGGG
>CAYXNM010000274.1:0-1875 GCA_964466385.1 uncultured Rhodobacter sp.
ACCATGTATGTCACAACGGAAATTCCACTTAGGATGACGAGCTATGGTTTATGCAGTCCGGAGATCGCATCCATCAGCGCCGCAAACGGGATGGCAGTAATACCCCTGGTCAGTCCGAACGCCTCTTCGCCACCATAGACGACATATTTGCGAGTTGGCTTCAGATCTTCGCAAGCAAGATGAAACCCTTTGGATAATTTCGGTGCAGTGGTTTTCTTGATTTCAATTGCCCAGAGTTCGTGCCCCAGATCCAACACCAGATCAATTTCAGCACCTGCCGCCGTGCGGTAGAAATAAGGCTGAACAGCCGGTGGCAGCGCGGAAACAATATTCTCGATTACAAGTCCTTCCCAACTTTCACCGAGTTTCGGGTTGCCGAGCAAGGCCTCAAAATCGGGGATTTGCAGCAGCGCATGCAATATCCCACTATCGCGAAGATAGACCTTTGGCGATTTCACCAACCGTTTCTTGATGTTGGCATGCCACGGTTGCAAACGCCGGACCAAAAGAAGGTCCACCAGCAAGTCCAGGTAATTGCTGATGGTCTTGTTGTCCACTTCCAGGCTGCGCGCCAGATTTGCAGAATTCAGTAGTCCGCCGTGAAGGTGCGCCAGCATGGTCCAAAACCGTCGCAAGCGTTCGGTAGAAATCCTCGGTCCGAATTCCGGCACATCGCGTTCCAGATAGGTGCGGATGAAATCGCGGCGCCAGACATCGCTCAGGCGATCATTTCTTGCCAGAAAGCTGTCGGGATAACCGCCACGCCACCAGAGCTGCTCTTGCCGGTCACGACCAACCTCCCGGATGTTCAGAGGAAACATTTCGCAGTAAGAAATGCGCCCGGCAAGGCTTTCGCCGGATTGGCGCAGCAGGTCTATGGCCGCTGAGCCGAGGATCAGGAATTGCCCCGCTTTACGCCCCTTGCGACGGTTCTCGTCAATTACCCCGCGCATTTCCTGAAAGATTTCCGGAACTTTGTGAATTTCATCCAGCACGATCAGTTTGTCACTGTGCTGACGCAGATAATATCCGGGGTCGCTCAGCTTGACACGGTCACGCTCGGATTCCAGATCCAGATAGACGGAAGGCCGGGTTTCAGCGATCTCATGGGCAAGGGTCGTCTTGCCAACCTGGCGCGGGCCAATGATGGCAACAGCCGGAAAACTGTCCAGCAGTTCAGTGATCTCGTGATATTTCTCCCTGTCAATCATCCATGCAATATTGGATATTCATTCCTAATTTGCAAGGACTATTTTTTGAAATTGCATTCCGGAATAAACTTGGCCGGTGTTTGGCTTGCGAAGACGTGGGACCGCCAGAAAGCCCGCGCGCAGATCGCTCAGGAAGCGCGGAACAGAACAAAAACGAAACGGGAAACGTGAAACGTGAAACCGGATGTGAAACCGCTTTTGCAATTTTTTCAAAGCGCCCGCTAAGTCATTGAAAAGATTGGAGGCGAGTACCGGAATCGAACCGGTGTACACGGATCTGCAAGCTGTCAGCATCGCCCGTCATTTCAAAGGGTTAGGGTGAAACCAAGGGTCCAAAAGGGCCGGAACACATGGGGAAACGTGAAACCGGTCATTTCGCTAGTGGATCGAACGCGACATTTGAGTCCCTCGGCAGGCGCAGCCCTTTCCGCGCAACCCACTCAAATGTCGTGATAATTTGATCCATCAAGAAAGAATCTAGTGGTGGGTTCCATTTTTTTTCGGTTGTTTGAATTCTACACCTGTGGTTAACTGCCCCCCAAGGTTGTTTTATTATCGAGTAGATTTTTTGTTTTAGAGTTGGACCAAATATTTTTGGGAGCACCGGGTGCGGGACGACATTCAATTACAGGAACATAATCAAAGGTTGCGGTTTTCGGTCGCT
>CAYXNM010000275.1:0-1782 GCA_964466385.1 uncultured Rhodobacter sp.
CGCGCCAACGATCCTGACTGGCCGCGATCCGCATCGAGCCGACTTTGCGCCAGCCGGGATCAACGCCGGTTTCCTCCTTCAGACGGTCAAAAACCTGCACGCTATCCCGCATCAGGCGCATCAGGTTTTGTTGTGACCGGAACTGCCCGACCAGACCGGCGGCGTGCCATGTCGCCCCTTCGGTGAGGGCGGTCTTTTCCAGCAACAAAACGTCCTCGGCCCCCGCCTGACACAGGTGATAGCCAATGCTGGTCCCGATCACCCCCCCGCCAATGATGACAATACGTGCATGGCGCGGAACCCTGGTCGTCGTCATTTCGCGCGGTTCCTTCGGTTCGTGCGGCGGGATCGCTGCGGGGCGGAAGGGCCGACATCGATCCGGTTCCAGCCCTCTTGCGGGCTGCTATCGCCCCTGACAAGACCTGCAAACTCGGCCCGGATACGCGCATCGACAGTGTGGTCGAGCGCCAGTGAATTCGGCGTTGAAAGAATATCCAAAGCCTTGTTGAGCGCACGCTGGTGGATGGTTGACGCGCCCTCGACCTCCCATTTCTCGCGCAGGGTCCGGTCGGCGAGCGTGGGCATATAGGTTGCATCCAGCATATGTTCCAGCGTTGCGGGATTATCGGCGAACATTCCTGCGGGACCGGTTTCCTTGATTTCCTGCAACGCCGCATTTTCGCGCGAAAACCCAAAGCCGCGGCGAACCGTTTTGATCATGTCGGCAATTTCGGCATCAATCATCAACTGCCCGAAATCAAAGGACATAAGCGCATCCTGAAGCCCGCCCATGACGATGAAATCGGCCCCGGACATGGCCCCCATCAGGGGCGACATGCCCTTTTCAAACCCCGCCTGCGCATCGGCAGTTTTGGAATTCGTCAACCCCAGATAGCCGCCTGCCGGGACGCTATAAAACCGTGCCATCTGGCAAACGGCGGAATTCATCATGCCAACCTCGATGGCACCGGGGGCATAGGCGCCGTCGCGCATGTCGGCAAAGACCGGCAGAAAATTGTAGATCTGGGCGGTCCCCGGCGCGCTCATCTGTGCCAGAACCGCGACCGCCAGCCATTCGGCGTTCATGATCGTCAGCATACCGGGCAGCGAAAGCGGCGTGGAAAGCCCACCCATCGGCGCGATCGTGCCATAGGCGGTCACGCCGTTTTCAGCAAAAAACATCATCGTTTCTGTGCTGTCAAAATCCATGGTCAGCGGCGAGACCACCGCGCAATAGCCAAAGTTGATGAACGGGCGCGCCCAAAACGCGTCGGGCGAGCCTGCAATCAACTCTCCCAGTTTCAGAACCTGACGCGCCTCGCGGATGTCATAAACCGAGGTCCGCACGGGTTTCGTGCAGTTCTTGAGCGCGGTGTAAAACCGCGTCAGGCTGAACTGATCTTTCGGGGCATCATCCGCAAGGGTCGAGATCGAGAACAGATCGATCGCGTCAAGATGATTGACCAGATGCGCAATCCGCGCGATGTCGTCTGATCGCGCGCGGCGGCAAATGCCGGTTGCCGGATCGACAATATCAGGTGCCGAGCTGGCCGTGGCAATGACCGGCAATGCGCGGGGAAAGGTCAGATCGAACGCGGGATCCCGCCCCCTGAGGGTGATCGTCGGGGGCACCATTTTCAGGTATTTCGCAACCACGTCCGGTGGAATTCTGACGATCTGGGTGTCTGCGTCCACATGGGCGCCGTGGCGGGCAAATCGGTCCCGCGCCTTTTGGTTCCGAACCAGCAAACCGGTTTCAGCGAGAATCTCCAGCGAGGCATC
>CAYXNM010000276.1:0-1739 GCA_964466385.1 uncultured Rhodobacter sp.
GTGTTGCCCTCATTGTAAACTCAAAGATATCACCGCATTGCGCCGTTGCAAAAGCACCTGCCGAGGGGCAGGCAGGCGCTGCCCGGCGTATCCGCCGGACGGGAATGGGGATGGGGCTCGTACCAAAAGGCCGGGGGGGGTGAACGCGTTCCGCGATCTTCTACTACCCCTCAATCATGGGTTGGTCATTGACCGTTGGTGTAATCCGCGCACCCTGCATTTTGCGTCACGTCAAGCGGTCTGTGCTGGCCCGCCACTTCCACCGGGGCGCTCGGCAAATACCGCAATACCTGCGCCACCCTCACGGCATTCTTCGCGCGGACGGCGGGACGGTGATGAATTCGCTTGATGGAAACAATCTGTTGGGAATGGAATCTTTGTGCGGTTTTCGTGAACAAAGCGAGGGACCCGGCCGAAACTTTCGGCGATTAATTGCCCAATGCGGCAAATGTGGTTAATGATTTCTTGACAAATCCGGGTTGAAAGTCTCACAGCCAATGGAAAGTTCCCGACTCAGACAGCGCCTTTCTTTGAACCGCGCCAGACAAGGGATAACAGGAGCAGTCGATGTCCGCCAAAAGAGCCTTTGCCGTTCTGAGCGTTCTGGCCGTGCTTGTTGCTTGCACGCAGAGCCGCGGTCTGTTCAAACGCCCCCAACCGGTTCCGGCAGCGCAAGTCAAGGTTGCCAGCGTCGCAAAACCCTCGACGGCGGCGGCCAACCCGACCCTGACCGTCGTACGTGCCAAGCCGCGTAAAACCGGGATAAAACTGCCGCGGGTTCTCGCCAGTCTTCCGCAGGTGCTGACACGCCCGACGCCGGACCCCACGCATACGGTCGATCTTTCCGCTTCCACGACGCGTTCGGACACGATGGAGGGCTGCGATCCCACCTTAGCCGCGGGCATTCCGGCACGCGCGGAACGCGCCCTGCCGGGCAGCGAACTGGTCAGGGAAAGCATGACGCTGAGCGGAACGGACCGCGACAGGTTCCTGTCGGAAAAACTGCTGGCGGGAAATGTTCCTGCCTTCCTGCGCAAGCTGACGCCGGTCGTTTTCAACGGGCAGACCCGGGACGGCAAGGATGTCGTGGTGGTGATCTGCGTCACGCCGGATTACCTCGCGGTCGGGGATGACGAGGATTTCGTCAGGGTTCCCATGGGATTGCCCGCGGCAGCCGAAGTGGCAACTGATTTCGGGTTCGTGCTGCCCACGACCAAGATGGTCGACGCCATTTACAAGCAGGCGGGACTGCACCTGATCCCGGCCCCCATGCAGGCCGGCAGCCGGATGACCTCGACGGACTACTTGTGGCAACACAACAATACGGTGGAAAGCCAGCGGCTCTCCTTTCATGAGGCACGCGAAACTCTGGTCGCCGGTCAGAAAAAGGATCTGGTTCTGTCCAATGTCCTGCGCTCGGCCCCCGGACGGGTCGCCATTTACGGCTGGCACCGTCAGAACGGCGTGCCCATTCAGCCCTTGAGCACGGTTCACGGCAAGAACTATGCCGATTACAGCCACGGGGTCCGGTTGGTCAGCACGACGGTTTCGGTCAACGGCAAGGCACGCAACCTGACGGACGTGCTGCAAAACCCCGATCTGGCGCAAATCGTCAGCAAAGAGGGGCCGATCGTTCACCCCGTTCGCCTGATCGCGGCCATTTCAGCCAACTGAGCCCAACGGCCCGACGGATTACCTCTCCGAATTGCGTGTGGGCCGGGGCGCTTCTGACCTGAAGC
>CAYXNM010000277.1:0-1687 GCA_964466385.1 uncultured Rhodobacter sp.
ACCCTTCTTGACGGCGGCATGGGGCAAGAGCTGTTGAAACGCTCGGCCTTTCCGGCGCATCCCATGTGGTCGGCCAAGGTTCTGATGGACGAACCCGAAATCGTTCAGGCAACGCACGAAGATTTCATCCGCGCCGGGGCCGATATCATCACCATCAACGCCTATTCTGCCACGCCCGAGCGGTTGCGCCGCGACGGCCACCCGGACCTCTTTGAAACCTTGCAAGCCCGAGCGATTGATCTGGCCCTGGCCGCACGCGACGCTGTTGGCAAGCCCGTGCGCATTGCCGGGTGCCTGCCGCCTTTGCAGGCGTCCTACCGACCCGACCTCAACCCCGATTTTGACGAGAATATCGCGCAATATCGGAAAATCGTTGCCGTTCAGGCAGACCGTGTTGATCTGATGCAATGCGAGACGCTGGCCTCGATTGCCGAGGCGACCGCTGGCTGCACCGCTGCCGTCGAATCCGGCCTTCCCGTCTGGGTCGGCATGACCGTCAGTGACAGCGAACCGGGCGCGTTGCGGTCGGGCGAACGCCTGACCGACGCACTTGGGGCGCTCGAAGGGCTGGGGGCCGAGGCGGTTCTGCTGAATTGTTCCATCCCCGAGGCGATCAGCGCCAACCTGCCAATCCTGCGCGACGCAAACGTGGTGTTCGGGGCGTACGCCAACGGGTTTACCTCGATTACGGCACTGCAACCCGGTGGAACGGTCGACAGCCTGAAAGCGCGAAAAGACCTGTCCCCGGCGGTCTACGCCGATTTCATCGATCAGTGGATCGATATTGGCGCAACGATCGTCGGCGGGTGCTGCGAAGTCGGCCCCGCGCATATCGCTGAAATCTCCAAACGTTTGAAAGAAAGAAGCTGACCATGTCCGACCTGCCCACGAATGCCCGTGTTGTCATCATTGGTGGCGGAGTCATTGGCTGTTCCGTTGCTTACCATCTGGCGAAACTCGGCTGGAAAGACGTGGTGCTGCTGGAACGCAAGCGTCTAACCTCTGGCACCACATGGCATGCTGCCGGGCTGATCGGCCAGTTGCGGGCAACGGCAACAATGACCAACCTCGCACGGTATTCGGCCGAGCTTTATGCGGGGCTGGAGGCGGAAACAGGCGTGGCGACCGGCTTGCGCACGGTCGGCTCGATCACTGCGGCCCTGACAGATGCGCGGCGCGAAGAGATTTTCCGCTCGGCCGCCATGGCGCGGGCGTTCGGGGTCCCGGTCGAGGAAATCTCGCCCTCTGAGGTCAAGGAGCGGTATCCGCATATCGAGATCGACGGCGTCAAAGCGGGCGTTTGGCTGCCGACCGATGGCCAAGGGGACCCTGCTAATATCGCGCTTGCGCTGGCCAAGGGCGCGCGGATGCGGGGCGCTTTGGTCAAGGAAAACGTGCGTGTTACGGGGATCAGCAAGCAAGGAAATCGCGCGACGGGCGTTGACTGGCAGGACGCCGGGACAAAGGGGCATATCGCTGCGGACATGATCGTCAACTGTGGCGGCATGTGGGGCCACGAGGTCGGGCGCATGGCTGGTGTCAACGTACCGCTTCACGCCTGCGAACATTTCTACATCGTGACCGAGCCGATCAAGGGCCTAAGCCAAATGCCCGTGCTGCGCGTGCCGGACGAATGCGCCTATTACAAAGAGGACGCGGGCAAATACCTGTTGGGCGCGTTTGAGCC
>CAYXNM010000278.1:0-1687 GCA_964466385.1 uncultured Rhodobacter sp.
CGTCTTTCCCTCTTTGACACAACCCTGCGCGACGGCCAGCAAACCCAGGGCGTCGATTTCACCGCCGAGGACAAGACGCGTATCGCCAATGCGCTCGACGCGCTTGGCATCGATTACGTCGAGGGCGGCTGGCCCGGCGCCAATCCGACCGACAGCGATTTCTTCAACGCAGCGCCTGCGCTCAAATCAGCCACCTTCACGGCCTTTGGCATGACAAAACGCGCCGGACGCTCGGCGGCCAATGACGATGTGCTGGCCGCGGTTCTCAACGCCAACACCCCGGCGGTCTGCCTTGTCGGCAAGACCCATGATTTTCACGTGACAACGGCGCTTGGCATCACGCTTGATGAGAACGTCGAGAACATCGCCCAGTCCGTCAGCCATCTGGTGGCCGAGGGCCGCGAAGCGTTGTTTGACGCCGAACATTTCTTTGACGGCTACAGGGCCGATCCCGATTACGCGCTGAAATGTCTGCACGCTGCCTATGCGGCGGGGGCCCGTTGGGTGGTTCTCTGCGACACGAACGGCGGCGCGCTGCCCGAGGAGGTCGCCAAGATCACCGATGCGGTCATCAGGAGCGGCATTCCCGGCGACCACCTTGGCATTCACACCCATGACGACACCGGAAACGCGGTTGCCAACACGCTTGCGGCGGTGACAGCGGGTGCGCGGCAGGTTCAGGGCACGCTCAACGGTCTGGGCGAGCGCTGCGGCAACGCCAATCTTGTCAGCCTGATCCCGACCTTGATGCTGAAGGAACCCTATGCCTCGACCTTTGAAATCGGCGTTGATGCGGCGGGCCTTGCCTCGCTCACGCGATTGTCGCGGATGCTGGACGATATCCTCAACCGCGTGCCGGTCAAGACACAACCCTATGTCGGTTCGTCGGCGTTTACCCACAAGGCGGGGCTGCACGCGTCGGCGATCATCAAGGATCCCTCGACCTACGAACATGTCGATCCCGCAATCGTCGGCAATGCCCGCGTCATCCCCATGTCCAATCAGGCCGGGCAGTCCAACCTGCGCAGCCGTCTGGAGGATGCGGGGCTGGCGGTCGAAAAAGGCGATCCGCGTCTTGCCGATATTCTGAATGCGGTCAAGGCGCGCGAGGATCAGGGATACGCCTATGACAGCGCACAGGCCTCGTTCGAACTGGTCGCGCGGGCGCATCTGGGCCTCTTGCCCCGGTTCTTCGAAGTGACGCGCTATCGCGTGACGGTCGAGCGGCGCATGGGCGGCGCCCATGATTTCCTGACCGTGTCCGAGGCCGTCGTCGTCGTCGATATCGGTGGGCACAAGATGCTGTCGGCGTCCGAAAGTCTTGATGATGAGGGGCGGGATTCCGGCCCCGTGAACGCGCTGGCGCGCGCGCTGGCCAAGGATCTTGGTCCCTATCAGGCCTGCATCGATGACTTGCGTCTTGTCGATTTCAAGGTGCGCATCACCAATGGCGGGACCGAGGCGGTCACCCGTGTCATCATCGACAGTCAGGACAGCGCGGGCAACCGCTGGTCCACGGTCGGGGTGTCGGCCAACATCGTTGACGCCAGTTTTCAGGCCCTGCTGGACGCCATCGTCTGGAAACTGATCCGCGATGGATATCATCCCACCGGCCCTTTTCGTTGACCTTTGCATGTGGCTGAGAAAGACAGGAGTTGGCCTGAAGGGACGCCGAGATTTGCCCCGG
>CAYXNM010000279.1:0-1672 GCA_964466385.1 uncultured Rhodobacter sp.
GGCAGAGCGCCCTCCCAGTGTCGGGCGCGTCCCTCGTTTCTTCGTGGGTGGCGACCGGTCACGGATTGGGCGGCGTGGCGCTGCCCGGTGGTGCCGCCGGACGGGTATGGGGACGGGATTCGTGCCAAAAGACCGGGGGTTGAACGCGTGCCGTACTCTCCGACCTGCCCCTCAATCACGGGTTGGTCATTGGGCGTGCCGGACTTACGCCAACCGCAAGACCCCGATCATCGCGGCCAGACCGGTCAGCGCCATCGCAACGGCAGACCACAGCGCCAGATCATACCCGCCCACGCTCCAAAGGACGGCACCAACCCAGGGACCGGACGCGCCTCCGACAAGATAAGGCACCGCAAGCCAGCCCGAAATCACGCCATATCCCCGCCGCCCCAGCGTTTCCGCGATCACCGCGGGTTTGAGCAGCGAAACCAGACCGAACGATGCCCCCTGAAGTGCCGCGAATATCAAAACGAGCGTCAGGTTGAGACCGGCAGATACCAGAATGACCCCCGCCAGCGCGGCCCCCGCAAAAGACATCAGGATCATCACATGCGTGCGGGCGGTCGCGCCAAAAAGCATCATCGCCGCCCTCCCCGCAACCTGCATCGGCCCAAAGACCGAGGCCGCCAGAACCGCGGTTGCCTGCGAAAAACCGCGCTCGATCAGGAGCGGGATGATATGGGCAATCAGGATGCCATGTTCCATCGCCAGCAACGGAAAGGCCAGCGACATCAGCCAAAAGGCCGGATTGGCCAGCGCCCTTCGCAGCGAGTCCCTGCTGTCGGTGCGCTCAAGGACGCGCGGCGGGTGTTCAACGGAGCGTTCAAGCGCAGCCGCGCCAAGAAACAGAAGCGGAGCAGCCACCAGCGCCACCACCCCCGCAAAAACCAAAACCGCCCCGCGCCAGCCCAGCATCGCCGCAAGCGTCGCCCCGGCGGGAAATGCGATCGGCGAAGCAAACCCCGCCGCCAGAGTGATCTTTGTGATCGTCCCGCGCGCGCCGGCGCCCAGAATATGGGTGACAAAAGCAAAGCACGGCTCGTAAAGGCAGGCGCCCTGACAGATCCCGATCGCGACCCAAACCAAAAGGAAGGCAGAAAGGCTCTCTGTCTGACTGAGTGCTGCAAGCGCGAGTGCGCCAAGAACCGCACCGGCGCCCAGCAGAACACGTCCCAAACCGCGATCTATGAGCCGCCCGCTGACGGGCGCGCTCAGGGCCGACGCCAGGACCGCAAGCGTAAAGGCAATGGTCAGTTCACCCTTTGACCAGCCAAGCGTGGACTCCCACGTGTAAAGCAACGCCGCAAAGCTGTAAAAGAGACCCGCCCAGACCAGCGTCTCGCCAATGGCAAGCATGATGACACCCCTGCGGGCGGTGGCTGTACGGTTGCGGTCGTTCTCCATCGCGCCAATTAGGCAGGTTTGGCAAAGGGCGTCAATTCTGGACCCTCTGATCAAGCCGGGGTTTTGCGAAAACGCCGAAAGGGCGCGTTGAGGTTTGCCCCGGGCCGGTTAACAGGCGCTGCAAGCGCCCCGGCCCTGCGCCTGCCCGTCCCGGCGGGCTGGCGTATTCGCCGATGTCGCGTATCCCATTGATTACGTTCGGTCTTTGCCGGGAAAACTGCCCAGAACAGGTGTTGCGAACGCCACCCCACGGGCAGGCGCAGGGCCG
>CAYXNM010000280.1:0-1662 GCA_964466385.1 uncultured Rhodobacter sp.
AGCCCGTCGATAACGTTGAAATGATGTTTTCCGGGGTCGGAAACGAACCGCGCATTGGCCCAGTCCCGCGCCAGCCATTGGGATTGCCGGATGAAAACGGGGCGCTCCTCGGACCCGACCCATGTTACGACCGGGACGGGCAGGATGTCCTGACGCAGCAAGGGACTTTCCAAGGCCGCCTCGTCAGCGTCAAGACGCAAATCGGCATTCATTTCGGTTTCAAGCAGCGGGCGCAGATCGTGCACGCCCGAGATTGACACGACCCGTGTGATCCGTTCGGCAAAACAATTTGTCCATTCAAGATCACGGCAAAGCATTCTGGTCACAAGATGCCCCCCGGCAGAGTGCCCGCTCAGGACAATCGGCCCGGCCACCAGACCGGCGGCGCAATCGATCGCCGTGCGAATCTGGCGTGTGATGTCCCTGATGCGGGCCTGAGGCGCCAGAATGTAACCGGGCATGGCCACCGCAAACCCATGCGCCAGCGCGCCGGATGCCAGATGCGACCAGCTTGATTTGTCAAACGCGCGCCAATAGCCCCCGTGAACGAACACCATCAATCCCTTTGGCGGAGCATCGGGCAGGAACAAATCCAGCCGCTCACGCAGATCGGGGCCATAGGGAATATCCAGCCGCGCGCGGTTTTCCTGTTTCAGTCGATCGCGGAAAGTTTTGGCCTTCGCGGCCCATTTCGCCGGATAGGCGTCCGCCCCGGCGATGTATTTGCCGTTCGCATAGGCATCATCCAGATCGGTTTCGTTCATCTTCCTGCCCCTGCCAGCCGTGCCGTTCCCTGCGCGTTCATCTTGCGAAGCTTCAGGATCTGTGAAAGATCGATCCTGACACCTCAACCTTGCACAAAAGGCCCGCCATGCCCACAACGATCACGTTTCCCGTCAAGCTCAGCGACCCAAGCCTGTTGGCGACAAAGGCCTTCGTGGCCGGTGAATGGGTCGGTGCCGATACCGGCGAAACCTTTGCGGTCACCAACCCCGCGCGCAACACGGCGATTTGCAGCGTTCCCGATCTTGGTGTCACCGAAACCCGCCGCGCGATCGAGGCCGCGCGGATTGCGCAAACCCACTGGGCACGGAAAACCGGCAAGGAACGGGCTGCGGTCTTGCGCGCGTGGTACGATCTGATGGTTGCCAATGCCGACGATCTTGGGGCTATCCTGACCGCCGAGATGGGCAAGCCACTGGCTGAGGCCAAGGGCGAGATTCTTTATGGGGCGAGCTTTGTCGAGTGGTTTTCCGAGGAAGCCAAACGTATCTACGGCGAGACGATCCCCGGCCATCAGACCGACAAGCGCATCACCGTTATCAAACAGCCCGTCGGGGTCGTTGCCTCGATTACGCCGTGGAACTTCCCCAACGCGATGATCGCGCGGAAAGTGGCGCCAGCGCTGGCGGTCGGGTGCGCGTTTGTCGCCCGGCCCGCGGCCGAAACGCCCCTCTCTGCGCTGGCGATGGCCGTACTTGCAGAACGCGCGGGCGTGCCAAAGGGTGTGTTCAGCGTCATCACATCGACACGCTCCGCCGCCATCGGCCGGGAGTTCTGCGAAAACCCGACCGTGCGCAAACTGACCTTCACAGGGTCAACCGAAGTCGGGCGCATCCTGATGCGTCAGGCGGCCGGGCAGATCATGAAAACCTCGATGGA
>CAYXNM010000281.1:0-1655 GCA_964466385.1 uncultured Rhodobacter sp.
GACCTTGCCCATATCCGCAATTTCTCGATCGTCGCGCATATCGACCACGGGAAATCGACGCTTGCCGACCGGCTGATCCAGGAAACCGGAACGGTGGCCGATCGCGATATGGAGGCCCAGCTTCTGGACACGATGGATATCGAGCGCGAGCGCGGCATCACCATCAAGGCCAATACGGTTCGCCTTGAATATGACGCCAGGGATGGCCAGCACTATATTCTCAACCTCATCGACACGCCGGGGCACGTGGATTTCGCTTACGAGGTCAGCCGCTCGATGCGCGCGGTCGAAGGCTCGCTTCTGGTTGTCGACAGCACCCAAGGGGTCGAGGCGCAAACCCTTGCAAATGTCTATCACGCGCTTGAGGCGGATCACGAGATTGTGCCGGTCCTCAACAAGATCGACCTGCCCGCGTCCGAGCCAGAGCGGGTCGCCGAACAGATCGAGGACGTCATTGGTATCGATGCCTCCGGCGCGATCCTTGTGTCGGCCAAAACCGGCGAAGGGATCGTCGAAACGCTGGAAGCGATCGTCACGCACCTGCCTGCGCCCACGGGCGACGCTGCGGCCCCGTTAAAGGCCATGTTGGTTGACAGCTGGTATGACTCCTATCTGGGTGTGGTCGTTCTGGTTCGGGTGATTGACGGCGTTCTCAAAAAAGGGGACCGCATCCGTTTGATGAACACAAATGCCGTCTACCCCGTTGAACGCATTGGTGTTTTCCGCCCGCAAATGGAAAATGTTCCCGCCCTCGGCCCCGGCGAAATCGGCTTTTTGACCGCCAGCATCAAACGCGTGGCGGATACCGCCGTTGGCGACACGATCACCCACGAAAAACACGGCGTGACCCAGGCGTTGCCGGGGTTCGCCCCCAGTCAGCCTGTGGTGTTCTGCGGCCTCTTCCCCGTGGACAACGCGGAATTTGAAGATTTACGCGACGCAATCGCCAAACTCAGCCTGAACGACGCCAGCTTTTCCACCGAAATGGAAACCTCAGCCGCACTTGGCTTTGGCTTTCGCTGCGGGTTTCTGGGGCTCTTGCATCTGGAGGTCATCCGCGACCGGCTGGAACGCGAATATGGCATCGAGCTGATCACCACGGCCCCCTCGGTCATCTACCAGATCCACATGCGCGCGGGCGAAGTGATCGAGCTTCATAACCCCGCCGACATGCCCGACCCCGCCCATATCGACCATATCGAGGAGCCCCGCATCAAGGCCACGATCATGGTCCCGGACGAGTATCTGGGCGACGTCCTGAAACTGTGTCAGGACCGACGCGGCGTGCAGATCGACCTGACCTATGCGGGCAGCCGGGCGATGGTGATCTATGATTTGCCGCTGAACGAGGTGGTTTTTGATTTCTACGACCGCCTGAAAAGCGTGACCAAGGGCTATGCCAGCTTTGACTATCAGATGTCCGGCTATCGCGAGGATTTTCTGGTCAAGATGCAAATCCTTGTGAACGAGGAGCCGGTCGACGCCCTTTCAACCATGGTCCACCGCGACCGCGCCGAGGCACGGGGCCGCGCCATGGTCGAAAAACTGAAGGACCTCATCCCCCAACACATGTTCAAAATCCCCATCCAGGCCGCAATCGGCGGACGCATCATCGCGCGCGAAACACTGTCAGCACTCCGCAAGGACGTGACCGC
>CAYXNM010000282.1:0-1603 GCA_964466385.1 uncultured Rhodobacter sp.
TCGAAACAATACAGGTAAAAATGGCTACATTATGACGCGGAGTCTGGCGAAAAAGAGGTTGGCGGGCGAGGGCGCAGACCTATACGCCACCTGCCGTCACGGCGCGCAACGGAATTATCACGCCTCCAAGGCCGGGTTTCTGCCCCCCGGGTTCTGGCCCGGCTTTACCTCAGGCGCGTCCTGACGGAAAAGATGCCCGAAGCGCCGAACGTTCTGACCGCCATTCAGGCCGCGACTGCGCTTGTTTGCTTTCTTGCGTCGGACATCCTCGGGTCGTTCTCCTCGCGAATTCACGCCGATTCGGACAAATCTCGGGGACATAACAGCAAGCGGTGGTAACAACTCGGTAACATTCGCTAAGGCGTTGTTAACCTGAGGTTTTGTCGAAGCGTTGCAGGCGAATCACCGCGAGACGACCGTTCAGACCGCTTCTGAAACGGCCTCATCGATGATCCGGGAGTAGACCGACAAGGTCTGTTCGGTCGGGGACAGGCCATATTCCCGTTCCAGCGTGTTTCGCCAGCTCAGAAAATGCGCCCGTGCCCAATCGGGCCGGTTGAGTTTGGACAGGTTTTCCATCAGCCCGCGTACGAAGTTTTCGCGACACGGATCAATCGTAAGCCCGCGCTGGCAGGCTCTCACCGCCTCGGCGAACTGCCCGATGCCGGTCAGGCATTTTGCCATTCCGATGAGCAATTCCATGTAAAGTTCACGCAATCTCTCGCGCTCGACAATGCACCAGTCGGCATAGGGCTCGTTCTCGAACAATTCCCCCCGATAGAGGGCCTCGGCCTTTTCAAACCGTGCGAGGGCTTCGGACAGCTGGTCCGTCTTCAGGAAATCCCATCCAGCCGACACCTGCTTTGAAAACTCGTCGAAATCGACCCAGACGACACTGCTCCGAATGACATAGGATTGTCCGACCGTCTCGACGATCTCGCCAACATTCCCGCTGTTCCGCAATTCCGCGCGCAGGGCTGAAATGGTCACCTTCAGCCTCTGCCAACCTTTTTCGCTGTCGATTTCCGGCCAGACCCATTCGATCAGCTTTTCTCGATGCACCGGCTTGTCAAGCTGGCTGACCAGACATTTGAAAACCAGGGCTGCCTGCTTGCGCTTCCAGGCTTCGACATTCAGCCCCCGCTCGGCAGTTGCCAGCGCAAACCGGCCAAAAGCGTATACCCGGATTGGGGAAATGATTGCTTTCGTCCTGGCGCTGTCCGACAACGCGTGCAGGAAAAAGATTGCGACGGTCGCATAGGGATCGCCCTGCCGCCCATCCTCGGGGAAGACCGTGGAACTGATGCGAACGGGTATGGAATCGCCGTTTTTGCATCTGGCATGGCACACCTGAACTGTCCATGGGTCACTGTTTTCGACGCAATTGTGGCCTTCGCATAATACGGTACACAAGGGTTCGCCCGTAGGGAAAAGCGCGCGCAAGACATGACCGCACCGCATTCCCTGGACGTCCAGTTCCGAATAACCCATCAGATCCTGCGCCGCCGCGTTCCAACCGGTCACCCGCATGTCCCGATCGACCCCGAATGCAGGATCCGAACAACAGGCGATGAACTGGTTCGGGTTCATGGCCATGTGGTTT
>CAYXNM010000283.1:0-1586 GCA_964466385.1 uncultured Rhodobacter sp.
TTTTCGGGTCCTGCACCAATGCACGGGCAATGGCCACACGCTGTTGCTGCCCCCCGGAAAGCGCCTCGGCACGCTTCATGACATGCTCGGCAATTCCCAGACGATCCAGCGCAGCAAGCGCTTTCAGGCGTTCGTCACGGGTAAACAATCGCAGGACCGAGCCAACCGCCGAGTGGTCTATCAGCCGCCCCATCAGCACATTTGTCATCACATCAAGGCGCGGGATCAGGTTGAACTGCTGAAAGATCATCGCACAACTGGCTTGCCATGCCCGTTTATCGCGCCCTTTGAGCGTCGAGATATCGACCCCATCGGACTCGATTTGCCCGCTGCTGACATCGGTCATGCGATTGATCATGCGAAGTACGGTTGATTTTCCGGCCCCCGACGCACCTATGATCCCGACCATCTGTGGTTTTTCGAGCGCAAAAGAAACACGATCAACCGCGATATTCCCGCCAAACACTTTCGTCAGATCGCGCAGAACCAAGACCATACCGCCCTCCAAAATTCCTTTCGGGCGGAGCGATAGCAGCCGAACTCAACAGTTTTTTAAATCTACTGTCACAGTTTTATGAAACAACGCGCCCCCGGCGAAATTTCGCCAACCAACGAGGTGTGCCAGCGTCGGTACCATATGTCACAGAGTTGTAGCGTTGCGCCGTTAGGAAATCGTCAGGCCAGCCTTAAGGAACAATGCATATGGATAGACGCAACCGCTCTCAGGTTACCTATTCCCGATCCGCAGAGTCACGCTCGGGCCAGGCGGTGATCAAGCTGATCGAGAATACAACCGGGCGGCTTCATCTGATCCAGCGGGCGCGAGGCTATGATGCCGAAATTGCGCAGGGCCGCAGTTTCTGGGAAGTCATGGTCAACCGCTATGGGTTAAGCCTTGATGTGGTTTCGGGAGCTATCGCGGACATTCCCGCAGAGGGTCCATTGGTTGTCGTTGCCAATCATCCCTTCGGTATCCTTGACGGGTTAGTCATGGGATACCTGCTGTCCAAGCGGCGTCGTGATTTCCGCATTCTGGCCAATAGTGTGTTTCAGGATGCTCCCGATATTGACCGGATCGTATTACCCATCAGTTTTGACAACAGCAAAGACGCGGTAAAGCTGAACTTGGAGACCCGCGCCAAGGCCCTGGAATATCTAAACGCAGGCGGCGCGATTGGCGTCTTTCCCGGCGGGACGGTATCGACCGCGGCAAAACCGTTCCAGCGGCCACTTGATCCCGGCTGGCGCCGGTTCACGGCGCGCATGATTACCAAATCAAACGCGGCCGTGGTTCCGGTTTTCTTTGACGGCCAGAATTCGCGATTGTTTCAGCTGGCCAGCCATATTCACTATTACCTGCGTCTGGCGCTCTTGCTGCAAGAGTTTCGTCGCAGGGTCGATAAACCAGTGAAGGTCGCGGTCGGCGCGGCGATTTCGCCTGCAAAGACTGCGGGATTCTCCGATGATGCGCAGGGCATGATGGACTTTCTCAGAAACGAGACATACCGGCTGTCGCCCCAGCACATTGCGCATTCAGCCTACGGATACGAGTTTGAAGAAAGATACAGGGCCTGACGTGCCGCAGC
>CAYXNM010000284.1:0-1562 GCA_964466385.1 uncultured Rhodobacter sp.
TTGCACCTTATCCAGGACAGGTTCGGGTCGCTTTCGGCCGCACATCTGCGCGCCTTGGCCGAGGACATGAAACTGCCGCAAGCCGAGATATACGAGGTCGCCTCGTTCTACGCGCATTTTGATGTGGTGAAAGAGGACGAGACCCCTCCACCCGCGCTGACAATTCGCGTTTGCGATTCACTTTCGTGCGAACTGGCCGGGGCAGAGGCGCTGAAGCAAGCGCTCAGCGACGGTCTGGACCCCTCTGAAGTGCGCGTTTTGCGCGCGCCTTGCATGGGCCGGTGTGACACGGCCCCGGTGCTGGAACTTGGGCATAATCACATCGACCACGCGACGCCGGAAAAAGTGAACGCGGCAATTGCGGCGCAGGAAACGCACGCGCGCGTGCCGGATTACGAGACGTTTGAAACCTATCAGGCCGCCGGCGGCTACACGACGCTTGCAAATTTCCGCGCGGGGCAGAAAACCGTCGATCAGGTGCAGGACCAGATCCTTGCCAGCGGGTTGCGAGGCATGGGCGGTGCCGGATTTCCGTCAGGGCGGAAATGGTCCTTCGTGCGCGCCGAGCAGGGCCCGCGTTATCTGGCCGTCAACGGGGACGAGGGCGAGCCCGGAACCTTCAAGGACCGCCATTTTCTTGAACGCCAGCCGCATCTGTTTCTGGAAGGCATGCTGATCGCCGCCTGGGCGGTCGAGGCGGAAAAATGCTTTATCTACATGCGCGACGAATATCCGGCTGTCCTTGCAATCCTTCGCCAAGAGATTGAAGCGTTGGAGGCTGCGGGCTTTGTCGCCAAAGACTATATCGACCTTCGCCGCGGTGCGGGTGCTTATATTTGCGGCGAGGAAAGCGCGATGATCGAGTCGATCGAGGGCAAGCGCGGCCTGCCTCGGCACCGCCCTCCGTTTGTTGCGCAGGTGGGCGTCTTTGATCGCCCGACGCTGGTCCACAATGTCGAAACGCTTTACTGGGTCGGGCGCATTTGCCGCGAAGGCGCTGCTGTTTTTGCAGATCATGGTGCGAATGGGCGCAAAGGGATGCGCAGCTACTCCGTCAGTGGGCGCGTGCGCGAGCCGGGCGTGAAAATTGCCCCTGCCGGGCTGACCATCGCGGAATTGATCGCTCTATGTGGCGGTATGGCCGAAGGGCATGTGTTCAAGGCCTATCAGCCGGGGGGGCCGTCTTCGGGCCTGTTGCCCGCCACGATGGACGACATCCCGCTTGATTTTGACACGTTGCAACCCCACGGCACGTTCATCGGCTCGGCCGCGGTGATTGTCCTTTCCGATCAGGACAGCGCGCGGGATGCGGCGCTGAACATGTTGCGGTTTTTCGAGGATGAGAGTTGCGGGCAGTGCACGCCTTGTCGCGCCGGCTGTGAAAAAGCCGTCAAGCTGATGCAGGCGGACAGCTGGGATCAGGGGCTTTTGACGGAATTATGCACGACCATGATTGATGCCTCGATTTGCGGGCTGGGCCAGGCCGCACCCAACCCGATCCTCTCGACGATGAAACATTTCCCGGACGAGATTGACGGCTCGGGGCGCTAGAATCGTGGAAG
>CAYXNM010000285.1:0-1543 GCA_964466385.1 uncultured Rhodobacter sp.
GAAAATCGTCGCGGCATTCGGACCAGTCGTGCGCAAATTGATCGGACAAATCGAAAAATGACCCCTACAAACACCCCCTGCATCATTGCCGTCGCCATAACCGGGTCGGTTGCCCGCAAAGAGGACAACCCCGCGGTTCCGATCTCACTTTCCGAGCAGATCGAAAGCACCCAGCAGGCCTTTGAGGCCGGGGCCAGTATTGCGCATTGCCATGTGCGCAACCCCGATCAGACCCCGACATCGGATCCCGACAGGTTCGCCGCCCTCATGGAAGGGCTGCAAAAGCATTGCAAGGGCATGATCATTCAGCTTTCAACCGGCGGACGCTCGGGCGCGGGACGCGAACGCGGCGGAATGCTGTCGCTTGCACCGGACATGGCCTCGCTCAGCGTGGGGTCGAATAATTTTCCGACGCGCGTTTACGAAAACCCACCCGAGCTTGTGGATTGGCTTGCACAGGAAATGCTGCGCCATGACGTCAAGCCCGAGATCGAAGCTTTTGACCTTTCCCACATCTTTCAGGCGGCGCGCATGGCGCATGACGGCCGCCTGCGCGGGCCTTTGCATGTTCAGTTCGTGATGGGTGTCAGGAACGCGATGCCCGTTGATCGCGAGGTTTTTGAGTTTTACGTAAAGACGTTGCGGCGCCTGATGCCGGATGCCACATGGTGCGGGGCGGGGATCGGGGCAGGTCAGATCATGCTGAACGAGTGGTCGATCGCGCTTGGCGGTCACACGCGTACAGGCCTTGAAGACAACGTGCGCCTTGATCGCGACCGGTTGGCCGGGTCAAACGCCGCCCTCGTTGCGCGCGCGGTCGAGCTTTGCGCCGTCCACGGGCGCGAGATCGCCACCTGTCAAAGCGCGCGTGAAATCCTTGGACTTGCGCCCGTGGCGTGATCATGGGCAGGATTCACGTGCAATCAACTTCACTTGATCGCTGCGGGATCCACTTGAAATCCCGCGCGGTGTGCGGACCTTGAACCCAGCAAAAAGAGCGGAGCGGACCCCTTGCCGAATATCTCGTTTTATTCACTCGCCGACTACCTTTCGGTCGTGTTCATCTCGGTCATCGGGCTTTTCGTCCTCCTCATGGCGGTCCTTTTCATCATCGACACGCGACAAAGCCGCGACGCGGTCCGGCGAAATTACCCCGTTGTGGGGCGGTTTCGCGGGATTTTCGTGACACTCGGGGAATTCTTCCGCCAGTATTTTTTCGCCATGGACCGCGAGGAGATGCCCTTCAACCGCGCCGAACGACAATGGATCGCCCGCTCCTCGGAGGGTGACGACAACACGATCGCATTCGGGTCCACCAAATCGCTGACACAACCCGGCGCGGTCATTTTCGCCAACTGCGCCTTTCCTTCGCTTGACAGCGAGGTCACCGTTCCCCCCGCGCTGATCATCGGCCCTCATGCCGCGCACCCTTACAGCGCATCCTCGATCATCAATATTTCCGCGATGAGCTTTGGCGCAATATCCAAACCCGCCGTTCAGGCCCTTTCGGCCGGGGCGAAACTGGCGGGTTGCTGGATGAACA